>CAZGYW010000125.1:0-7184 GCA_964530495.1 uncultured Anaerolineae bacterium | reverse complement strand
TCGGCGCTGTCCAGCACGGCTTCCATCAGGCGGCGGGAGAGCATCCGGTAGCCGGACTGGTTATCCGGCACGTACTGGCCGACCGCCGCCGAAAAGAGGAGCGTGCCGAGCGTGTTGGAGATGCGCCGCAGGGTGGGCATCTGGCTGAACTGGCGCGCCCCAATTGCCAGGTCGGCCCCCGCGTCCGCCGCACCCACAAAGCGCGGGATCTCGTCCGGGGCGTGCTGCCCGTCAGCGTCCAGCATGACCACGCCCTCATAGCCCTGCTCCAGCGCCCAGCGGAACCCGGCCCGCAGCGCCGCACCCTTGCCCTGGTTGGGCACCTGGCGCAGCACCGTCGCGCCGTGCGCCTCCGCCAGGATCGCCGTGCCGTCGCGGGAGCCGTCATCCACGACCAGGACAGGCAGGTGGGCCTGCGCCCCGCTGATGACCGGGCCGAGGCGTTCTTCTTCGTTATAGGCGGGAATCAGCGCCAGCAGGGTGGGCATGGGGGCTCTCCTTCGGGACGGCGTTACGCCCAGTCCTCGTAGGTATCCTCGATCTCTTTGCGCAGGCGCACGAAGCTGCGGTAGCGCGCCAGCGCGATGTCGCCGCGCCTGACCGCCGCCCGCACCGCGCAGCCCGGCTCGTGCATGTGGGTGCAGTCCTGGAACTTGCAGTCCGCCACGAACGGCGCGATGTCCACAAAATAGGCGTCCAGCTCCTCCGGCTCCACATCCCAGATGCCGATGGTGCGGATGCCGGGCGTATCCGCCACGTAGCCGCCGCCGTCCAGCCGGAACATCTCGCTGTGGACGGTGGTGTGGCGGCCCTTGGTGGTGGCGTGGCTCACCGCCGCCACGCGCAGCCCCAGCCCCGGCTGGACGGCGTTGAGCAGGCTGGTTTTGCCCACGCCGGATGGCCCGGTGAACACTGAGATGTGCCCGGTCAGCAGGGCGCGCAGGGCGTCCACGCCCTGGCCCGTCCGCGCGCTGGTATAGAGCACGGGGTAGCCGATCCGCGCATACAGCCCGAAGATCGCCTCCGCTTCCTCCGGGGCAGGCAGCATGTCCACCTTGTTGCACACCACATGGATGCTGGGCAGGCGGCCCTTCTCCGCGATCACGATCAAGCGGTCGAGCGTGCGGGGGTTGGGCGCCGGTTCCGCGGCGGCCAGGACGAACACCGCCTGGTCGGCGTTGGCGATGATCACCTGTTCGCGGCCCTGCTGGGTGGCGCTGCGCCCGCCGCCGGCCTGGTCGGCGCGGGAGAGCACGCGCTCGCGCGGGTGGACGCGCACGATCACGCCCGTGCCGTCCGCGTCCGGCGTGATGGCCACCCGGTCGCCCAGCGCGCACAGGTCGGTCCGATCCTCGTCGTCGCGCGCCACCCGGCGCGAGGCCTCGACCTTGATCCGCCCGCGCAGCTGGCAGACGTACAGGCCGCGCTCTGTTTCGACGGTGAAGAACCCGCTCTGCTGCTTGATGACCAGCCCTTCCAGGGTACTGCTCACAGGGGAAGCCTCCCGGCCAGCCTTCGGGCGCGCCAAACGGCGCCTGACCCGCCAATACTACCCCAGGCGGCGCGGGTTTTCACGTGGATTTTAACGTTTGCGCCATATATGCGCTTGACCCGCACCCGGCCCAGCGGCTACAATCAATCCACTTACAGCACCGGGCGGTGCGGTTCAGACGGGAGTGCAAGCGATGCCGTTTTTGCTGCTGACCCAGGGCGATCCGATTGGCCTGGACCTGCTCAAGAAGCTGGTGGACAATCGCTACGGGGGCAACCCACCGGCGATGGACTCCGTGCGGGTCACGTACCAGGGTTGGTCGCAGGCAGCGCTGGGGCCGATTCCGCTCAAGGCCGACGTTGAAGCCGTCGCTACCTATCGCTTCCCCTTCCAGTTCCGCTGGGAGTTCAAGGTGCGGATGCTGCGCATCTTCCGCAGCCAGTTCACCACGACCTTTGACGGCAGCACGGTCTACGAGGTGCAGCGCGGGCGCAGCGTGCCCATCACCGACCCGGCGCAGGTGGAGTCGGCGCGGGCGCGCGCCTGGGCGGAAGCCGTCTACTTCGTCAGCCCTCTGATTGCCGATCATGACGTGCATGTCCAGTCCATTGATGGGCACGCTTTCCGCGCGGTAGCGCCGGGCTTCCCGGACCTGGCCGCGACCGTCCGCCTTAACGAGGACAACACCCTGGCCGCGGTCGAGATCGAGCGCATGGACCCCGGCGATAGCACGCGCAAGCTGCAGCAGATCGTGCCGGACGGCGGGCTGACCAGAGTCGATGGCGTGCTGATGCCCGCCCGGATGCTGCGCCAGTGGGACGGCACCCGGTTCATGACTCTCTCCCCGGTCAAGGTGGAGCTTAACCCGGCGCTGGAAGAAGGATTGTTCCGGCTGGAGAAGGAAGACCTGCTGGCTGTCCTGCGCGAAGACGAGCCGGAAGATTCCGCTGCGCCGTCCGCCGCCGGGCCGAAAGAGTCCTGACCGATGCGTCGCCGGCTGCCGCTGCTGATCACTGCCGCGCTCGCCCTGATTCTGGGCGCCTGCGCGGGTGCGCCGCCGCAGCCCACCGCCACGCCGTCCCCCCTCCCGCCAACCGCGACGCCGGTCATCGTGACCCTGCCCCCGCCGGAAGTGCTGGATAACGTCGTGCCCGGCACGACCGATCACGCCCTGGGGCCGGAAGACGCCCCGGTGCTGGCCATCCTCTACGGTGATTTCCAGTGCGCCCCCTGCGCGGAGGTGGCGCGCAGCCTGGCCATCCTCCAGGAACGCTATCCCGACGAGTTGCGCGTGATCTGGCGGCACTTCCCGGACGTTGCCGGGCACGACAAGGCGGTGCTGGCCCTCCAGGCGGCGGAAGCAGCAGGCGCGCAGGGCAAGTTCTGGGAGCTGCACGACCTGCTTTTTGCCGAGCAGGCCACCTGGGCGGGTCTTACGCCGGAGGCTTTCCGGGTGACGCTGACCGCTTACGCCAGCACGCTCGGCCTGGATCTGGCAGCCTTCCAGGCCGCGCTGGAGGCCGACCCGACTCCGCTGGTGGAGCAGTACCGGCTGGAGGCGTTCGCGCTCGACCTGGTGGGCATCCCGACGCTGCTGATCAACGGCCAGCCCTACAGCGGGCGCTATGACACCTACGGCCTGGACGAAGCCTTCCGCTACTACCGGCTGTCCGCCCGCCATTACCCCGACCAGCCGGCGCTGGTCATCGACCTCAGCAAGACCTACCGGGCGATCCTGCACACGGAGCGCGGTGACGTGACGATCGATCTGTTCGCGGATCGCGCGCCGGTGGCGGTAAACAATTTCGTGTTCCTGGCCCGGGAAGGCTGGTACGATGGCATCACCTTCCATCGGGTGCTGCCGGGCCTGTTCGCCCAGACGGGCGATCCGAGCGGCACCGGGCTGGGCGGGCCGGGCTACACCATCGCGGATGAGCGTGACAACGGCCTGCTCTTTGACCGCGCCGGGCTGGTGGCGATGGCCGGGACGCGTGGTGTGGCCAACAGCGCGGGCAGTCAGTTTTTCATCACCTACGGGCCGCTGACGCCGGAGCGGGACTGGAACGGGCAGTTCACGATCTTTGGCGTTGTGACCGATGGCCTGGATATGCTGCAGGCCCTGACCCCGCGCGACCCGCTTGACGCAGGCAACTACCCCGAGCCACTGCCGGGCGATGCCCTGCAGAGCGTGGAGATCATCGAGCAGTAGGCGGGAACGGGATGCCGTTCCGCTGGAGGGAGCAACCATGCCCGAGCTGATCACGACCCTGGGCCCGCGCCGCGCTGATGAGCTGGGCATGATCCTGCCCCACGAGCATGTTTTTGTGGACCTGCGCACCTGGGACCAGCCCGGCTACGCGCAGGCGGACGCCGCCGACGTGGTGCGCCTGATGGCTCCTGAGCTGGAACGGGCGCAGGCGGCGGGCGTCACCGCGCTGGTGGAGTGCAGCCCGGTGGGCGTGGGCCGCCGCGCCGACTTCGACCGGGCGGTTTCGGAAGCGGCGGGCATGCCGGTTGTCGTGCCTACCGGCATCTACCGCGAGCCGTGGATTCCGCCCTGGGCACACGCGGCCAGCGAAGCCGAGCTGCGCGATTGGATGCTGCGCGAATTGCAGGACGGCATCGAACAGAGCGGCGTGCGGGCCGGGTGGATCAAGCTCAGCGCCGGGGATGACGGCATCACGCCGGCGGAAGCCAAAATCCTGCGGGCAGCCGCGGCGGCGGGCAAGGCCACCAACGCTGTGATCGGCAGCCACACCATTCGCGGGCGGGTGGTGCGGGACCAGTTAGCTATTCTGGAGGAAGCCGGCTATACGCCGGAGCGCTTCATCTGGATTCACACCCAGGCCGAGCCTGACACCGCCCTGCACCTGGAGCTGGCCCGGCGCGGCTGCTGGATCGAGTACGACGCGCTCGGCTCCGAGTGGCTGGACGACGCAGCGGGCGTGCGCCTGATCCAGCAGGCGCTGGAGGCCGGGCTGGGCGACCATGTGCTGATCAGCCATGACCGGGGCTGGTATGACCCGGCCCAGCCGGACGGCGGCACGCCGCAGCCGTTCACGCACATCAGCGCCGTATTCCTGGACGCGCTGCGCGCCGCGGGCGTGGACGAGGCCGCCATCCGCCGGATCACGGTCGAGAACCCGTTCCGCGCCTTTGCCCGGTGAAAGGGACGCAAGAGACAGAGAGGCAGGAGGCAGGTAGGGGCTTAGCATGCCTCGCCCGGAGCGTCCCGACGCACTACCGAGACACCCGTCCTGTTGTTCGTCTTTGCTAACTGCTAACCGCTAATCGCTGCTTGCTGAGAGCTTCCCCATGCCCATCCGTTCCGCCATCCCCCGCCTGACCGCCACCGCGCTGACCCTTGCCGCCGGAGCCGCCGTGTGGCACGCCAGCACGATCCTCCTGCGCCGCCGCACGCCCGACCCCTGGGACCCGCCCTCCAACTACGGGCTGGCGTACACCCCGGTGGAGTTCCCGGCGCGGGATGACACGCTCCTGCGCGGGTGGTGGATCGCCCCGCCGGAGCCGGACGGCCGGGCACTGGTGATCGTCCACGGGCACAACGGCAGCATGGATGGCGACACGGCGCAGGCGGCGCGGCTGGCCAGGGCGGGCTACGGCGTGCTGCTCTTCAACCTGCGCGCCCACGGCGGCAGCCAGGGCCGCCGGGTGACGTTCGGGGCGCGCGAGCATCTGGATGTGCTGGGCGCGCTGGACTGGCTCCAGGCGGAGCAGCATGTGACGCGCGTCGGGCTGGTGGGCTTCAGCATGGGCGCGGGCGTGGCTCTGCGCGCCGCCGTGATCGATGGCCGGGTGCGGGCGGTGGTGGCGGATGGGACGATCTGCCGGGTGGCGGACGGGCTGCTCGGCCTGGGCCGGACGAAGGGTATTCCCGCCCCGCTGATGGCGCCGGTTGCGGCCGCGATCCTGGGCCTGGCCGCGCTGCGGGCCAGGGCGCGGCTGTGGCGGGCCGACCCGATCCGCTGGGCCGACCGTGTGCCCTGTCCGGTGCTGTTCATCCACGGGGAGGATGACCCCTTCACCCGTGTGGCGGGCGCGGGAAGACTGGCGGGATTGGCGCCACGCGGACAGTTGTGGCTGGTCCCCGGCGCGGGCCACCGGGACGCCGGCAGGCTCGATCCGGAAGCCTACGACGCCCGGGTGCTGGCCTTCCTGGGGGAGAACCTGTAAGACAGACAATGGGGCACGGATTCACGCGGATGCTTCACGGATTTTCACGGATAAGGCATTGAAATCAATCTTTGAAAATCCGTGAGACTCCGTGCTCAATCCGCGAAAATCCGTGCCCTGTTTTTCCTCATTCACCTGACTCACAGCAGTCCCAGCGCGCGGAAGTCCTGGGGATGGTGGGGCGGGCGAACACCTCCGCCAGCGGGACCCACGCTTGGAGTTGGATTGCGGTTAGCTCTTCAATTCGTTCTTTACAAGATTTCCCATGCATAGCATCGCACGATCTGGTGTTCTGGATGTACGAGATTGCCCCGGCTTTCCTCGATTCTTGGTCCGAGTGTGATGCCGATTACTTCAGTTGCGATCACCTCAAACGACCTGATAAGCGGTTCCAGTGGTATCTTGGCCGGATCATGTTCATAGCCGATGATGAACACTGCCCGCTGCTGGTATTCCGAAAGATTCCGCAGCTTCATGGCGTCACCAATGGCTGAAGTATTGCCCTGGTAAGGATGTAGCATATTCACGGACCAGTTTTCGGCTTCCCGACCGTTATCCCCATACGGACGGACGATCTTGAATTCCACCGCCCACTGTCCCGCGTTGATATCGAGGTCAGGGGTACGCCTTGTGACGCACTCATAGCCCTTGCTCCTAAGCCCTTGAGAGAGCTCCCTGATCAACTGCGGTTCGCCAAAAGGGCCGATACCGGGCTGGAATGACTTGTGGACGGGATTGATGGAGTCAAATTCCTTCAGGAAGTTGGCGATATCTTCTGTGATGACATTGAGATCCACAGTGTTCTTTCCTAACAGATAGTGACTGGAACCTATATGAGCCCCAGTGCTCGGAAGTCCTGCTCAAGCTGCGGGATGGTGGGGCGGGCGAACACCTCCGCCAGCGGGACCCACTCCCAGCGCTGGTTCTCCGCCTGGAGCGCGATCGCCGCGTCCGGCGGAATGGCGCACAGCAGCGGCCAGGCCCGCACCACAAATGGTCCGATGTCCACCGTGAACGGCTCGCCCGCCCGGACGACTTCTCCCGCGACGCCCAGCTCCTCCGCGAGCTCGCGCAGGCCCGCCTGTGCGGGCGTCTCGCCCGGCTCGATGAAGCCCGTGATCACGCCCCAGCAGTCCGGGAAGGTCGGGGCGCTGGCCCCGCGCTGGACGAGCAGCACGCACCCATCCGCACGCAGGATCACGGCGGCGGCCACGTCACGAATCCCTTTCGAAGGTGATTCCAGCACCCAGACGGCCTTTCGATGGACAAAATTATCCCAAATTCCCCGGTTTATCGCAGATTATCCCAAAATTCATTGGGGATAACCTGTTGATAAGCGGGGATATCCCCGAAACCGGGGGATGGTGCTATTCTAGCCAGATGCGGTCGAGGTCGCATCTCAGCGGCCTGTGCGGGGAGGGGCAGGATGCTCTCAGAGGCAGTTCGGGGCTGGATCATCGCCAGTGTGGGTACCGGGGCGCACGTGAGCGCGGTTCGG
>CAZGYW010000124.1:0-7206 GCA_964530495.1 uncultured Anaerolineae bacterium | reverse complement strand
TGCTGGTAGTAGCGCAGCCCGCTCACCCCGCTGGTGATCATCGCGCCCCAGCTTGGCGTCGGCGGGTTGACGCCCAACCCCAGGAAGCTCAGTGAGGCCTCCGTGAAGATATAACCGGGGATGGACATCGCTTCGGAGACAATCAGCGGCCCGATGACATTGGGCAGCAGGTGGATAAAGATGATCCGGCGGTCACCCGCGCCCACCGAACGGGCGGCTTCCACAAATTCCTTTTGCTTGTAGGCGAGCACCTGGCCGCGCGCCAGGCGCGCCATGCCGATCCAGCTCAGCATACCCAGGGCAATGAACAGGAACAGCAGCCCGCCCATGCTGCGGTCCAGCTGGACCAGCGACTGCACAAACGGGCCCATGTCGGACGCGCGCTCGCGCAGCCCACGGAAGAATACCTGCATAATGATGATGATCGGCAGGGTCGGGATGCCGTACAGGAAGTCCACAAAGCGCATCATGGCCTGGTCAACCCGTCCGCCGTAGAAGCCGGAAATAACCCCGTAGACCGTCCCGATCAGCATGGAAACGCTGGAGCCAACCACCGCCACCAGCAATGATACCCGCGCGCCAAAGATCACCCGGCTCAGAATATCCCGGCCCAGGCCATCCGCCCCGGAGAGGAAGCAGAACTGGATCGCATCCGGCACACCGTCACGATCCGCATCAAGGTCAACGGAACATTCCAGGGGGCGCGCCAGGGTGGAGCCGCGGTGCTGGCGGTTATAATCCTCGATCCAGCCCCAGCTCACCATGGCATCCGCAAAGGCCGCCAGGAAGATCAGGAATACGATGAAGATGATCCCGGCCACGGCGCCCTTGTTCTTGAACAGGCGCCGCATCGAATCCTGGAAGAGCGAGCGTGTCTCGTAGTGTTCCGCGGCGAGTGCCACCGGTTTGGCGCCATCAGCAACAGCCATGGTGATGAGTCCTCGTCACTAACGTGAACAATAAGCCAGGCACAGCCCTGTCCGGCGCAGGCGGCGCCTCACCCGCCCCACCCTGCGCCCCGGACCGGCGTGCTAATCAAAGCGGATGCGCGGGTCCAGCCAGGTGTACATCACGTCCACCAGGATGTTGCCGGAGATCAGGAAGACGGAGTACACGATGGTCACGCCGACCAGCAGGTTGTAATCGCGGCTGGCGACGCTGGACACAAACTGGTCGCCGATGCCGGGAATGTTGAAGATGCGCTCGATGATGAACGACCCGGTCAGCACCGCCGCCAGCAGCGGCCCCAGGATGGTCGCCACCGGGATCAGCGCGTTCTTGAGGGCGTGCCCGTAGATCACGGCCCGTTCCTGCAGGCCCTTGGCGCGGGCGGTGCGGATGTAATCCTCCCGCAACACCTGGAGCAGGCTGGCGCGGGTCAGGCGGGCGATCCCGGATACCATCCCGGTTCCCAGCGCGAAAACGGGCAGGATGGCCAGTGAGATGTATTCCCAGGTGAAGATCACGCCGGGGTTGTCGACTGTGCTGCGCCACACGCCGGAGACATCGGCCACGGGCAGCCAGTTCAGCGCCACGGCGAAGATGATGATCAGGGCCGGGCCAAGCACCAGGTTAGGGATGGAGTTACCCAGCACCGCCAGGAAAGTCGCCCCGTAGTCGATGATCGTGTTGTGATACAGGGCGGCCAGCACCCCCAGCGGGATGCCCAGCGAAAAACCGAGAATCACGGAAAACACGCCCACCTGCATGGAGACCGGCAGCCCGCGCCCGATGATGTCCGTCACCGGCTCGCCCAGCGTGGCCCGGCCCAGCGACGGGCCGAAGTCCAGCCGGACCAGGCTGCTCAGGTAGTTAACGAACTGAGTCATGACCGGCTGGTCCAGGCCATACTGGCGGTTGAGGCCGTCAATAACGGACTGGGGGACGCGCCGTCCTTCGCCGGACATGTCAAAGGGTCCGCCCGGCGTGGCACGGATCACGACAAACGAAAAGAAGATGATCAGCAGCAGCACCGGCACGGCCATCAGGATGCGCCGGAAAAGAAACTTGCCCATGCCCATCGTCCGAACTCCTCTTATTCGGCTGCGGCGACGTTGTCCGCCGGCACCCAACCGTCCAGGATGCAGGTCACCTTGTAGTAGATGACACCGTCATCACCCTGCGCCACTTCCAGCACGGGCGCCTTGCTGCCCGGGAAGCAGCCGCCGCCGATCACGCGGTTATTGCGCGTATCCGGCTCCGGCAGGGAGGTCTGCGGGACCTGGAACGAGTTGCCCACGATCAGCACCTGGTCTCCAGGCCCGAACTCGGTATCGATCGTGATCGGCACCGGGGTTGGTGATGCCTCCGGGGTCGCCGTTCGCGGAATGATCCATTCCTGGTCGGAGGTGCAGGCCAGCGCAGCCAGGCCCAGCATACCGATGACCAGTAGCAGCGCGCCAAGCGCACGTGAGTTCCTTGCCACCCGAACTGCTCTCCTATCCTGCGCCACAACTCCGCCGGGCAAGCGGCCCCCGGAGCACGCGCTCCCTGCCTGAGACTCTACGACCCGGGGAGGCTGGTTCCAGAGAATCAGCGCGGCGCCGGGTCGGGAACATTCTCAACAAAATCACGCCGGCCAGGAGCGTGTCCACTCCCGCCCGCAACGATCTGCCGGGCAATCAGCCCGGTAGTAGCATACCAGCCGCCCGCTCACGCAGACGGCTGACCATAGCCTGGCAGGCAAACCCGCTTCGCCTAGCTCACGCGGTAGCAGGACACCCAGTGTTCCGGCCGGACTTCCACCAGCTGTGGGTCTTCGCCATAGCACACATCCACCGCCACCGGGCAACGGGTATTGAAGTTGCAGCCCTTGGGCGGGTTGATGGGCGTGGGCACATCGCCCTTGAGGATGATGCGCTTGCGCTTGGATTCCACCGCCGGGTCCGGCACCGGCACTGCGGAGAGCAGCGCCTGGGTGTACGGGTGCAGCGGGTTGGTATACAACTCTTCAGTTTCGGCGATTTCCACTACCTTGCCGAGGTACATCACGGCCACGCGGTCGCAGATGTGGCGCACCATGCTCAGGTCGTGGGCGATGAACAGGTAGGTGAGTCCCAGGTCCTTTTGCAGGTCTTCCAGCAGGTTAACAACCTGCGCCTGGATGGAAACGTCCAGGGCCGAGATCGGCTCGTCGCACACGATGAACGACGGCTCCAGCGCCAGGGCGCGGGCAATGCCGATACGCTGCCGCTGACCGCCGGAAAATTCGTGCGGGTAGCGGTTGATGAAATAGGGGTTCAGGCCCACCTTTTCCATCAGGTACTCCACGCGCTCCTGGCGTTCCTTGTTGGTATTGGAGACGCGGTGCACCTGCAGCGGCTCGGCGATGATGCGGCCGACGGTCATGCGCGGGTTCAGGGAAGCGTACGGGTCCTGGAAGATCATCTGCATGCGGCGGCGCATCTTCCGCATGTCTTCGCCCTTCAGGTTCTCCAGCTTGGTGCCCTCAAATTCCACCGTGCCGGCGGTGGGGCGGTAGAGCTGCAGGATGGTGCGGCCGGTCGTGCTCTTGCCGCAGCCCGATTCACCGACCAGGCCGAGCGTTTCGCCCTTGTAGACGTGGAAGCTCACATCATCGACAGCCTTCACATCTGCAACATGCCGCTGGATGACGATACCCGACGTGATCGGGAAATACTTCTTCAGGCCCTCAACCCGGACCAGGACTTCTTTTTTCTTCGCGCCGGTGGCGGCGACAGGATTGGCTGTCATGCAGTTGGTTCTCCCTTGCGAACGTCGACCCAGCACGCGACCGTGTGGCCGGGTGCACCTTCAGTAACAGGCACCAGCGGCGGGTTCTCCTGCCAGCATTTCTCGACCACGTACAGGCAGCGCGGCGCGAAGGGGCAGCCCTTTGGCTGGGTCCGCAGGTCAGGCGGCGTGCCTTCAATCGAGAACAGCTTCTCACCCTTCTGGTCCAGGCGCGGCACGGAGCCGAGCAGGCCCAGGGTGTAGGGATGGCGCGTATCGTGGAAGATCTCGTTGTTCGGGCCGCGCTCGACGATGAAGCCGGCGTACATCACCTGCAGGGTGTCAGCGATGCCAGCCACAACACCCAGGTCATGCGTGATCCAGATCATGGTCATGCCGATCTTGTCACGCAGGCGGCGCACCAGGTCCAGGATCTGGGCCTGAATGGTCACGTCCAGGGCTGTGGTCGGCTCGTCCGCGATCAGCAACTGCGGGTTGCAGGAAAGCGCCATCGCGATCATCGCGCGCTGGCGCATCCCGCCGGAGAACTGGTGGGGGTAGTCGTCCAGGCGGTTGGCCGCACCGGGAATACCGACCATCGCCAATAGCTCGGCGGCGCGCTCGCGGGACTGCTGGTTATCCATCCCCAGGTGGAGCTTCAGCGCCTCGGTAATCTGGTGACCGATGGTCAGCACCGGGTTCAGGGAGGTCATGGGGTCCTGGAAGACCATGGCGATCTCGGACCCGCGCAGCAGGCGCATTTCTTCGGACGAGAGCTTCATGAGGTCGCGGCCGCGGAACATGATTGAATCCGCCGATACCTCACCCGGAGGTTGAGGGATAAGGCCCATAATCGAAAGGGCGTGCACGCTCTTGCCGCAGCCACTCTCGCCCACCACGCCCAGGCTTTCGCCTTCGTTGAGCGTGTAGGAAATGCCGTTAACGGCGTAGACCGTTCCCTCCTGCGTGTGGAATCTGGTTCTGAGGTTCTTGACCTCCATTAGTATGGTCAAGGCGCGGCTCTCCTTAATCCTGATAAGTGCGACACACCGGAGTTGACCCGACAATTGTAATAGAAAGATGGCAATACTGCCACGTCAATCGCCGGGATCAGCCAGCATTGCCCCGGACAACGGACGCGCCCCCATGCCACCCATCTCATACCCCGCCAGGGCTGAGGTGCTGCACGGCCATGCACCAATTGTACGCCATCGGTGTGAAACCAGGGTGCCGCATCACCCTCTGCGGCAACCCTAGGGTACCCATAGTACCCAGCCAGGCGCAAATTGTAAACGCCTGGCGGCGAAATTCCTGAAAAATAGTGCCCGCCGGTCGCCAGTTGGCCGTGAAATCGGCCTCCGGCGGCGCAATTTGCCGCCGGCAGCACAACTTGCCGCCGGATCGCCCGGTGCGGCGCGGTATACTTGCATCGCAATCCGGCGGTGGCGTGGCAAGGAGGCCCGCGATGCACATCCTGATCACCGGCGCGCGGGGGCGCGTGGGCAGCGCACTGGCCGCCCGGCTGGCGCCTGACCACCAGCTGACCGGCGTGGACCTGCCCGACCTGGACCTGGGCCAGCCGGAAGCGGTAGAGCGCCTGACCGCGCTGCGGCCGGAGCTGGTGATCCACTGCGCGGCCTGGACGGACGTGGACGGCTGCGCCCGCGACCCGGAGCGCGCCCTGCGCGCCAACGCCTACGCCACCAAGCATGTGGCCCTGGCCTGCCAGCGCCTGGACATCCCGCTGGTGCACCTCAGCACCAACGAGGTCTTCGACGGGCGGCGGGCTACGCCCTACTACGAATACGACGCGCCCAACCCGGCCAACCCCTACGGCTGGAGCAAGTGGGCCGCCGAGCAGATCGTGCGCGAGCTGGTGCCGCGCCATTTCATTGTGCGCATCTCGTGGCTGATCGCCCACGGCGGGCGCAACTTTGTGCACGCCATCCTGGAGCGCGCCCGCGCCGGCCAGCCGCTGCGCGTCGTGACGAACGAGATCGCGGCGCCCACCTATAACGAAGACCTGGCGGATGCCCTCGTCCGCCTGATCGCCACCGGGCATTATGGCACGTACCACCTGACCAACGAGGGATCGGTTTCGCGCTGGGGGCTGGCCCGCTTCGTGCTGGATCACACCGGCTACGCCGAGGTGCCGATCGAGCGCATCGTGCTGGCCCAGTACCCGCGCCCGTCGATCCCGCCTGAGCACTGCGTCCTCAAGAACACCGCCGCCGCCCTGCTGGGTATCACCCTGCGCCCCTGGGAGGACGCCGTCCGCGCCTTCCTGCGGCAGGAAGGGCTGCTCACCACCGGGGACACGGAGCCCACAGCGGGCGGCGCCGGTCGTTAGCGTACGCGCTGCGCGGCGGGTTTAGCCCTCATCCTCGGTCCTTCCCCCTCATGGGGAAGGAAGCCCGGTCCGTGCTCATGCCGAAACCAGTTCCCTCTCCCCGGGGGAGAGGGCCAGGGTGAGGGCGTAATGCCACCATATCCTCGGTTCTTCCCCCTCATGGGGAAGGAAGCCCGGCCCGTGCTCATGCCGAAACCAGTGCCCTCTCCCCGGGGGAGAGGGCCAGGGTGAGGGCGTAATGCCGCCATATCCCCGGTCTGTACACCCCCTCATGGGGAAGGAAGCCCGGCCGTGCTCACTGCCAAAGAAACCGGTTCCCTCTCCTTCGGGAGAGGGCCAGGGTGAGGGCATCCGGCCATGCCGCCAGCCCTCGATTCATCAAGGAGTCTGCCCGATGCCTGATCCCACTCCCTCGCCCGCAGCCGCCGCGCTTGAGGCGCGGCTGCGCGCCTACCGCCCGCTGGAGATCCCCGTCCCCTGGGCGGATGACCTGATCTTCCCGTACTACAACGGGCTGTCGATCCTGAACCTTACGCACACCATCGCCGCTCTGCTCGGCGCGCCGCTGCCGGAGAGCCGCCCGCTGGACCCTGCCGCCTGGCAGTCCGGCGCGCCGGAGGGCGTCAGCCGCGTGGTACTGATCATCCTGGACGGGCTGGCTTATCGCTGGCTGGCGCGCCTGATGGCGGACGATCCCGGCGTGGCCGCAAGCGTGAGCGCGCTCAGCGCCGGGCGCGGCCCCGTCCCGCTGACCTCGGTCGTGCCCAGCACCACCGCCACCGCCCTGACCACGTACTGGACGGGCGTCAGCGCCGCCGCGCACGGCATGACCGGCTTCACGGTCTACCTGCGCGAGCTGGATATGCTCACCATCCCGCTGTTCTTCAAGCCATGCATGGGCACGCTCCCGCGGGATAGTCTGGTGCGCGATTTCGGGATCAATCCCATGACCTTCCTGCCGGTGCGCGGGTTCGCGGAGCACCTGGCGGCGGCGGGCGTCCCGACGTACGCCCTGGTGCGCGGGGAGTACATGGGCAGCGCGCTGACGGCCATGCTCCAGCGCGGCGTGCCGGAGGAGCGCACGTTCGTCCATACCGCCAACTTCGAGGAATGGCTGCGCCTGCGCGAGGTACTGGCGCAGACGCGCGGCCAGCGCTGCTACA
>CAZGYW010000123.1:0-7227 GCA_964530495.1 uncultured Anaerolineae bacterium | reverse complement strand
GTCCCGGTCGGTTACAGCGGCCCGAACCCGATCCCCAATACGGCGGTGGTCGGCGCGGCGAATGACAACAACCCGAACAACAACCGGGCCAGCGTCACCACCGGCCTGCCCGGCACGCCCGGCGTCACGCTGGTGGACCCGGCGCTGAGCAAGGTCGGCATCCTGGAAAGCGGCGGGCTGGGCATCATCGGCGAGCAGATCACGTGGGTGATCACGGCCACCAACCCGAGCAGTACCGCGATCGCCAACGTGGTCGTCTCCGACACGATCCGCAACGACATGCGAATCGACAGCGCCTCGGCGGCAGTCGGTACGGCCAGCGTCAGCGGCCAGACGGTGACGTTCAGCATCGGCACCATGAGCCCCGGCCAGAGCGTCCGGCTCCAGATCGTGACCACGATCATCAGCGGCCCGAACCTGCCGATCCCGAACCTGGCGGTCCTGACTGCCGATCCGGACAAGCGGCTGACAGCTTACGCCGAGGTCTTCGGCTTCCCGACCCGGCTGCCCGCCACCGGTTACCCGCCGCGCCAGTAACGGCGGCGCATGCCACCCCGCAATCCCCACGGCCCCGACCCGCACCCGGTCGGGGCCGTGCGCGTTCCGGCCCGGGCATGGTATTCTCAACGGGCCACAGCGCCGGATGCCCGGCGCGCCACTGAGGAGGCTGCCCATGAACCTGTACTTCGCCGCTGCTATCCGCGCCGGGCGCGAGCTGCAGCCGGTCTACGCCGCACTGGTGCGCGCCCTGCAGGCCGCCGGGCATGCCGTCCTGACCGAGCATGTGGCTTCCGGGACGATCTTCGCCGACGAGGCCGGGCAGACCGACGCCCAGATCTTCGCCCAGGACATCGCCTACCTGGACCGGGTGGACGCCCTGGTCGCGGAAGTGACCATCCCCTCGCTGGGTGTGGGTTACGAGATCGCCTACGCCCTGCACGTGCGGAACATCCCGGTGGTATGCCTGTACCGGCAGGAGACCAGCCTCTCGGCGATGCTCACCGGCAACCCGCACCCGCGCCTGACTCTGCTGCCTTACGCCGACCTGCCCGGCGCGCTGGCCGCGCTGGATGGCTTCCTGAAGCGGTTGGGCTGATGGACACCAGGGAGCAGCACATCATGACTCGCATTCTGGTGGTGACGTTGGCGGCGCTGATCCTCCTGGGCGGCTGCCTGATTCCAAGTGCCGATGCCCGGAAAGGCGAAACCCTCATGACCCGCTGGGGAGCGCAGGTGACTGCGGATAACGTCCACCCGGAGTATCCGCGCCCGCAGCTGGTGCGAGAAGAATGGCTCACCCTCAACGGGTTGTGGGAGTACGCAGTCACCACCGGCGTGACCGCCCAGCCCGCCGAGTACAGGGGCGAAATCCTGGTGCCCTTTCCGATTGAATCGGCGCTCTCCGGCGTGCAGCGGAAGATGGGGGCCTTCGACCGGCTGTGGTACCGGCGGACGGTCGAGCTTCCAGCGGAGTGGGCCGGGCAGCGCATCCTGCTGCGCTTCGGCGCGGTGGACTGGGAAGCGGTCATCCGGGTGAACGGGGTTGAGTTAGGCCCGCATCGCGGCGGCTACGATCCGTTTGCGGTGGACATCACGGATGCCCTGCGCCCTGCCGGCCCGCAGGAGATCGTGGTGGTCGTGTGGGACCCGACCAGCCTGGGAACCCAGCCGCGCGGCAAGCAGGTCCTCAACCCGGAGGCGATCTGGTACACCGCCACCACCGGCATCTGGCAGACGGTCTGGCTGGAGCCGGTCCCGGCTGCCGCGCACATCGAGTCCCTGCGCCTGACGCCGGACATTGACGCGGACGTCCTGCGCCTGACGGCGGACGTGCCGGGCGCCGGGCCGGGCGATATTCTGCTGGCCGAAGCCCTCCAGGATGGGGCCGTGGTCGGCGCGGCTTCCGGCCCGGCGGGCGAGGCGCTGGACGTACCGGTGCCGGACCCGATCCTGTGGTCGCCGGACACGCCGTTCCTGTACGACCTGCGCGTCACCCTGCAGCGTGGGGACGAGCCGCTGGATACGGTCACGAGTTACTTCGGGATGCGCCACATCGCCGTGCGCGCGGGGTCGGACGGCGTCCCGCGCCTGTACCTGAACCACGAACCGCTGTTCAATTTCGGGCTGCTGGATCAGGGCTTCTGGCCGGACGGGCTGTACACCGCCCCGAGTGATGAAGCCCTGCGCTACGATATTGAGGTCACCAGGCAGCTCGGCTTCAACACCATCCGCAAGCACGTAAAGGTCGAGCCGGAGCGCTGGTACTACTGGGCCGACCGGCTGGGCGTGCTGGTCTGGCAGGACATGCCCAGCGGCGATGCGATGGTCGGCTGGGGCGAAGGCGAGATCACCCGCGAGACGGCCTCCGCCGCCCAGTTCGAGCACGAGCTGGCCCGCCTGGTGGATACCCACTACAACCACCCCTCGGTGATCATGTGGGTCATCTTCAACGAAGGCTGGGGGCAGTACGACACGGTTCGGCTGGCGGAGTGGCTGGCGGACTACGATCCCTCCCGGCTGGTGAACAGCGCCAGCGGCTGGAACGACATGGGGGCCGGCGACCTCTACGACATCCACAGCTACCCCGGCCCGGACGCGCCGCCGGTTTCCACGGCTCGCGCCGCGGTGCTGGGCGAGTTCGGCGGGCTGGGCCTGCCGGTCGTAGGGCATCTGTGGCAGGAGGATGAAAACTGGGGCTACCGGGGGTACGAGTCGGTTGAGGCCCTGACCGCGGCCTATGCCAGCCTGATCGACCGGCTGGGCGACCTCGTCCGGTCGCGCGGGCTGGCCGCCGCCATCTACACCCAGACGACCGACGTCGAGATCGAGGTCAACGGCATGCTGACCTACGACCGCGAGGTGATCAAGATGGATGTGGATCAGATTTATGCGCTGAACACCGCGCTGTACGGCCTGCTGCCGGAGTAACGCGCGGCCCACGCTACGCCAGACAAAGACTGCGCGGGCCGGTTGTGATGACCGGCCCGCGCAGCATTGCTGAAGGGCGAATTCTCCACGTTCGGGCGGGGCGTACAAGCATCGCGCCCCATACCTCAGGTGCTTCCCTGCGGTTCTACTCGTGCAGGTAGGTCGGCCAGTCCAGGTACTTGTTGAACGCTTCGTCGATGATGGCCGCCACGTTGGTCTGGTTGATGCTCACATGATGCTCAAACCCGTTCTCGCAAATGAAGGCGAGCAGTTGTTGGTACTGCGGCACGTGCACCACCCCGTAACCGCCAAAGGTGTTCACCGGGTCATCCGTGAAGCGCCCTTCGCCGGTATAAGCCGTGATCTCGCCGGCGAAATCATCCGTGGAGAGGCGCAGGTAGGTGAAGGGGTTTTCCTTCACGCGCCCGAAGACCGTGCCAAAGGTGTTCTCTTTGCCGACCGTGCCCGCGATGATCTCCTGGTAGCTCATTACCGGGATGTCTTCCACGAAGATGGCGCTGGGCAGGTTCGAGCAGTGGAAGACCACGCCCTTGTCCGGATCGCTGCCGTAGTTGTTGTTCCAGTCCACAATCGCAGACGGGCGACCGGAGGCCAGTTGCAGGGCCAGCATCGCCAGGACGCCGGCGATATCCGTCTCGCAGGCGGAGGGGGTGAGGCTGTTGCTGGCCATACTCATCAGAGTGCAGGGCACGATTCCAAGGTACTCCTCCATCGAGGTCCAGCACTGGATCGCCGTGCCGTCAAGCTGGTTGGCCGCCGCCCAGCCGTCCAGCACCACGCCGAACTTGGCCATCTTGAGCAGGGCCTCCGCCGGCACATTCTGGGTGCGGGCGTAGGACTGAATCTTCTCCAGCTTGGCGGCCACCGCGGGATCGTCGTCCGCCAGACGCTCGAGGCGGCCGAATGCCTCAGAGAGATCGAGCGTTTCCACGCTGATCCCGGCGCGCTCCAGCAGCTTCTCGCTGAAACGCACGGTCTTGAAGGCCTCCGGGCGCGCGCCGAGCATCCCCACGCGGGCGGTCTTCATCCCGCGCACCACGCGGCAGATGCCCGCGAAACGCTTGAGGTCGGCCATGAACTCATCGCTGGTCGGGTCCACGGTGTGGCTGGTGGTCAGCGTGTACCGGATGCCGTACTGGTGCATGTTGTTGCAGGAGCTCATCTTGCCGCAGAAGCTGTCCCGGCGGTTCTGGATGTCCATCGTCGCCACATCGTCCGGGAAGGCCTGCACCAGCACAGGCACGTTCAGGTCGGCGAAGCGGATCGTGTTGGCAACCGCCCGCTCATCGCCAAAATTCGGCAGGGTAACGAGGATGCCATCGATCTCGTCACGATGCTGGCGGAACAGATCGGCACAGAGCTGCGCCTCTTCCAGCGACTCAATCGCGCCGACGTTGGTGGCGTCTTCCGGGGTGATGATGACGTTGATCCCGGCTTTGGCCAGCACTTCCAGGATGGTCCGGCGCCCGCTCAGCGCCAGGTGCGCAGGAAAGAACCCGCGATTGCCGACGATAACTCCCAGCGTCACCGGGCGCCGGATCAGGTCAAGGGCTGAAATTCGCTTGGGCATGGTTACACTTATCCTTTCAATGGTAGATGGCAACAGGGGCAGGCGCTTCAGCGTTGCCCATAGACATTATGGTAGTGATCATAAAGGCGATCGATATCCGCCTGAGCCAGGGGCAGGGGTGTGCCAAGCTGGTAGGCAGCCCACACGATCCCGGCGTTGTCCTCGGTCATGATGGCAGCTTTTACCGCCGCCTCGGCATTCTTGCCAGTAGCAAAAACGCCATGGTTCTGCAGGATGCAGGCCGGGCTGCGGCTGCCGGCCAGCACCTCCACCGCCACCCTGCCGATCTCCTCCCCGCCAATCATCGCGAACCTACCACACGGGATCGGGCCGCCGAATTCGTCGGCCATGGCGGTAGTGATGCACGGAATCTCACGGCCGACGGCCGCGAAGGCGGTCGCGTAACGGGAGTGCGTGTGCACCACGCCGTTGACTTCCGGCATGTGGCGATAGATGTAGCAGTGGGACGCGGTATCGACTGACGCTTTATGCCCGCCCTCCACTACCCGGCCGTCCAGGTCAACGACGACCATGTTTTCCGGGGTGAGGTCCGGGAACTTGATGCCGCTGGGCTTGATCACGATCAGCCCGCTTTCCGGGTCGCGGGCGCTCACATTGCCGCTCGTCCAGGCCACCAGGTTATTGGCGGGCAGGAGGGCGTGCAGCGCGCAAACGGTTTCACGTAACGCCTGGAGTTTCATGCTGGCTATGTCCTTACCTGATCAGGCAGGCACTCCCCATCAGAAGCGCCTGCCTCCTGACAAAATTGCATCTGGTGGGGAACCGCTAACTGGCCACGCCGCGCGCAGCGCGCTTGATGGCCTTGAGCCGCTTCATCACGTCGTTCTGCCCGCGGCCAAAGTAATCATGCAGCAGCCGGTATTCGGCGAACAACTGGTCGTAGACCGCTTTGTTCTCCAGGTTCGGGGTGACCACCCGGTCCTTGAGCTTGCCCATCTGCGCGGCGGCGGCGGTGATGTCGGGATACACCCCGGCGGCGACCGCCGCGTGCATAGCCGAGCCGAGCGCCGGTGACTGGGCCGACCCGGCGAATTTGAGTGTCTTGCCGGTCACATCGGCGTAGATGTGGACGAGCAGCGCGTTCTTCTCCGGCAGCCCGCCAGCCAGCACCAGCTCGTGAACGGGAATGCCGCGCTTCTCAAAGGAGTCGACGATCACGCGGGTGCCGTAGGCCGTGGCCTCGATCAGGGCGCGGTAAATATCCGGGGCGCGGGTGGCCAGCGTCGCGCCAACCAGCAGGCCGGTCAGGTCGGCATCGACCAGGATCGAGCGGTTGCCGTTCCACCAGTCGAGCGCGATCAGGCCGTGCTCGCCGGGCTTCTGTTTGGCGGCTTCCTGCTCCAGGTACTGGTGGAGGTCCATGCCGGCCGCCCGGGCCGCGTCGTGGTACTCCGGCGGGACGGCGTTATCCACAAACCAGGCGAAAATGTCGCCCACCCCGCTCTGCCCGGCCTCATAGCCGTACATGCCGGGGATGATGCCGCCCTCCACCACGCCGCACATGCCGTCCACTTCCTGCAGGTCGTTGCTGACCAGCATGTGGCAGGTCGAGGTGCCCATGATCATGACCATCGAGCCTGGCTCGGTGACCTTCACGGCGGGGACGGTCACATGCGCGTCCACATTGGCAACCGCCACGGCGATGCCCGGCCGCAGCCCGATGGCCGCCGCCAGCTCCGGAACCAGCCCGCCGGCGCGATCGCCAAGCTGGGCGAATTCGCGCTTCATCTTGGTATCGACTACATCGGCAAAGGCCGGGTCCAGGGCGGCAAAGTATTCGCGCGGCGGGTAGTTGCCGTCCTGCACCATGGCCTTGTACCCGGCAGTGCAGGCGTTGCGCGTCTCCACCCCGCACAGCTGCCAGACCGTCCAGTCCGCCGCCTCGATGAAGCGGTCGGCCGCATGGTAAATCTCCGGCGCTTCCTGCAGGATCTGGAGCGCCTTGCTGAAGAACCACTCGGAGGAAATCTTGCCGCCGTACCGGTTGAGCCAGCCCTGATCCGTCTGGCGCGCGGTCTCGTTGATCTGGTCCGCCTGGCCCTGGGCCGCGTGGTGCTTCCAGAGCTTGATCCAGCTATGCGGGTTATCGCGGTACTCGGGCAGGAAGCACAGCGGAGTGCCGTCTTCCTTGACGGGCAGCATCGTGCAGGCGGTGAAGTCAATGCCAATGCCCACCACGTCATCCGGGTTGATGCCGCTTTCTTTCAGCACGGCGGGAACGGTATGGGTGATGACATCAAGATAATCCTGGGGATGCTGCAGCGCCCAGTCGGGCGGGAGGGGACGCGTGCTACCGGGCAGGGCCTCATCGATCACCCGGTGTGGATACGGGAAAACCGCGGTAGCGATCTCACGCCCATCCCGTGTATCCACCAGCAGCGCGCGTCCTGACTCGGATCCGAAGTCAATGCCAATGGTATACATTGCCAGCGTCCTTATTGTGTGATATAGTATCTGTGAACGTTCACAGTAATAGCGTATCATCGTTGTGCACTGTCGTCAAGTAGTCCGGGGCGTGCAATCGGGCAACCTGCCCGGATCACCGGCGGCACATCCGGCACCCAGGTCCGGGTTGGCGTGTGGTACACGCCGCGTTGGCGGTCGTTTTTGCGGTCGAGCGTACAGAGAAGCAGAAAGATCGGAAGAGCGTCGTGGAGGGAAAGAGTGTAGGGTTGGGGGGTGGTGGG
>CAZGYW010000122.1:0-7229 GCA_964530495.1 uncultured Anaerolineae bacterium | reverse complement strand
CCGCCCCGACCGCGATGATTCCCTTGCCCTGGAGCTTCATCGCCTCCGCCGGGACAGCGGTCGCCATCGGCAGCGCCTCCTGGAGGGATAGTCCGGCGAAGGCCATCACGTTGCGCAGCGCGGCATCCATCGTCAGTGTGCTGCCGGCCAGGCTGCCGCTGGGGATGCGCACGATGCCATCCCGCACGGTAGCGGTCTGCCCGTCACCGATGTCGTACTCGCCATCCGGCAGGCCCGCGGCTCGAATCGAGTCCGTTATCAGGATCGTGCGCGCCGAGCCCTTGGCCCGGATCAGGACCCTGACCATCGCCGGGTGAACGTGAATGCCGTCGCAGATCAGCTGGCCGTAGATGCGGTCATCGGCCATGATCGCGCCGAGCGTGCCCGGCTCGCGGTGGTGCAGGCCGCGCATCCCGTTGTAGGTATGCGTCGCCTGGCGCAGGCCGTAGCTGGCCGCTTCCTGCATCTGCTCAAAGGTGGCCCCGCTGTGCCCTACGGCGAACTCAACACCCTCCCGCACCGCCTCCCGCATGAACTCCAGCGACCCCGGCCGCTCTGGAGCCAGCGTCACCAGCCGGACGACGCCGCTTTCCAGCCAGTTGCCGTACTCGTCCGGGTCGGGGTCGCGCATATCCGCCACCTGCTGCGCGCCGCAGTAGTCCGGGTTCAGGTACGGGCCTTCCACGTGCACGCCCAGGTGCCGCGCCCCATCCGGGACAGGCGGTGTGGTCATCACCGTTTCGATGGCGGCCAGGATCGCTGCCTGCGAGGCGCTGGTGGTTGTGACGTAGTAGCTCGTCACCCCGTGCCGGGCGAAAAAGCGGGCAATGCCGCGCAGCGCCTCCGGCGTGGCGTCCATCGAATCGTAGCCGTCCCCGCCGTGGGTGTGCACGTCGATGAAGCCCGGCGCCACCCACCCCCCGGCGGCGTCAATCACGCGGTCGAAGTCCCCGCCCGGCTCCCCGGCGCTAATGCCCGTAACCTTCCCATCTTCGATCACGACGCAGTGTTCCGGCAACACAACATGCGGGGTGAGGACATCGCCGCCCCGAATCAGGATACGCATCAGGCTTTTCTCCCGGTAGACCGTCCGACCAATGTCCTACTTCACCGACCCCATCGTGATCCCGGAGATCATCCGCTCCGACAGCAGGATGAACAGCAGGACCGTGGGCGCCATGACCAGCACCACCCCGGCGAACAGCCCTGCCCAGTCGCCGGTGTACGTCATGGCGTTCTTGAGTGAGTACAACCCCAGGGAGAGCGTGCGCTGCTCCGGGTCCTGAATGAAGATCAGGGCCAGCTGGAACTCGTTCCACAGGCCGATGAAGTTGAAGATCGCCGCCGTCAGGATGCCCGGCGAAGCCAGCGGCAGCATGACATAGCGGAACACCTGGAAGTCGTTTGCCCCATCAATGACTGCGGCCTCCTCCAGGTCGGAAGGCAGCGAGGCGAAAAATCCGGTCAGGATGTAGACCGTGAACGGAATCGACAGGCTGACGTACACCAGAATCAGCCCCTCCCGCGTATTCGTCAGGGACAGCGAAGCCAGCATGGCGAACAGCGGGATGAACAGCAGCGGGTAGGGAATCCCGATTCCGGCGATGTAGATCATCGTGATCAGGTTGCTGCCCCGGAATTTGGCGCGGCTCAGGATATAGGATGCCGGCGCACTGATCAGGAGCAGAATGGCAATGGAGACCCCGACGATCAGCAGGCTGTTGAAAAAGTTGTCGCCCAGCTGGGCAACATTCCAGGCGCGCTCATAGTTTCCAAACTGGGGTTCGGTCGGCAGCTTCCACGGCTGGCGGAAGACTTCCCGGTTGGACTTCAGGGAAGCCAGCGCCATCCACCCGATCACGAACACGGTGAACAGCGACCAGGCGCCCAATACCAGGTAGGATGGCAACTGCCGGAACCAGCGGCGGTCGGATAACGGCACGCGCTGACGGGTTGTGGCTTGGAGTTTGCTCGCGGCTTGCTCTACCATGTCCATCTCCCTAGTATTCCAACTGCTCGCGGCGCATCAGGCGGCGCAGCACCATGACGACGACAACGACGATCAGGAGCAGGATGACGCCGATGGCCGTGGCGTAGCCCAGCCGGTAGATCGGCTGGCGCTGCCCGAATCCCAGGATGTACATGTAGACGGCCGTCGTATACGAGTTAACGTTCGGCTCCAGCCCGGTGAAGGAGAACGGAAACTCGAAGATCTTGACGGCGTGGATGCTCCACAGCACCATGCCAACCGTCAGCACATCCCACAGCAGGGGAACGGTGATCTTGCGGAACATCTGGGCCTGGCTCGCGCCGTCCAGCCTGGCGGCTTCGTAGAAGTCCTCCGGAATTTTGTCCACCCCGGCCAGCAGCAGCACCAGGTAGAAGCCGACCTCGATCCAGATGATCGCCGCCAGCATCGCCCAGAAGATCGTATCCGGCCCCAGCCACGGAAACTCCGCCAGCTGGTCCACACCAATCAGGTCAAAAAACGCACCCAGCAGGCCGAACTTGGGGGTGTAGAGGTAGCCCCACAGCGTGGTGAGCGCAATCGTGGCGATCACGTTCGGCAGGAAGATGACCGCCCGGAAGAGCTTCCGGCCCCGAATGCCGGAAGTGATCATCATCGTCATGATAAACGCCAGGCCAAAGATGATCACCCCACCGGCCAGCAGGATGAGCACCGTGTTGCTTGTGCTGCGCCAGAATAGCCGGTCGCTGAACATTTCGACATAGTTGCTCAGGCCGATGAATTCCTGGTTGGTGCCGAACCCGCGCCAGTCATACAGGCTGTACAGCATGGCGCGCAGGGTGGGCAGCAGGAAGAACAGGAGATAGAGCGCACTGGCCGGCAGCAAAAAAAGAACAATCAGCCGCTTGGAAATCCGCATGGAGTCTCCCCCCAATACCTGCGCGCTGGCAGGTGATCTGATTGGACAGGGGAACTGTGGGGGCGGGCAAGGCCGGCCCCCACAGGTTCAGTCTTGGCCTGCGGGAACCCGCAGGAACGCGTTTAGTGGTTGGCCCAGTATTCAGCCGACTGGGTCGCCATCTTCTCCACAAACTCTTCCGGCGTGAGCTTGCCCTGCCACAGCTCGGCGTAGTTCACCCCGAGGACGGTGTTCAGGTACTCGGCATACTGAGCATAGACGCCGTCCACATCCGGGTACAGAGCCTCGGCGTTCAACGCGGCCGCCTGAGCATCCGCAATCGGCTCAGCCCAGGTAATGCCCTGGCGAGTCACACCCACCAGCGCCTGATCCGCCATCAACTGCTGATTTTCCATGGTCATGATGAAGCGCAGGAATTCGGCAGCCTCATCCGGATGCGCCGTATCCTTGATCACCATGAAGGACAGCAGGAGGGCCTGGGTATCGTTAACCGAACCAGCGCCGCCTTCCACCGAGGGGAAGTTGAAGCCGCCCCACTGGAAGCCTTCGTCCACCTGGCTGGAAAGCTCAATCGGCAGCCAGGAGCCAACCAGCGACATTGCCGCTTCGCCAAAGGCCAGCGTGCTCTGGCCCTGCGGCCACACGTAGCCAACGGTCACCGCCGGGATGTCACCGCGGTCCCACAGCAGGCGCAGCATTTCGGAGGTTTCCAGGTACACCGGGTCGCGCCACATCTCGCCGGTCGGATCGCCCGCTGTCTCCAGCAGGAAGCCCGGGCCCTTGATGCGCTCAACCATGTTGGCCAGATAGAAGGTGGAGTAGAACGGCTCGTTGCCTTCCGCCGCGATGGGGGCATAGCCGGCTTCGCGCAGCTTGTCGTTGTTGGCCAGGAACTCTTCCCAGGTCAGCGGCACTTCGATGCCGACTTCCTCAAAGATGCGCTTGTCATACCAGAACTGCACCGTGTTGTAGATGTACGGCAGCAGGTAAACCTGGTCTTCGAGCGCGAACAGATCGAGGGTGCCCGGCAGGAACACGTCCTTCAGCGGCACATCTTCGTCAAGCGCGGGCATTTCCAGGTAATCGTTGAGCGGCAGGCCAAAGCCTTCCAGCATCAGGCCGCCGGCGATCTGGTCGGCGTCCTGGTCCACGATGTCAATCACGGTCCCGCCAGCCAGCGCCGTCCGTACCAGGGTCTGGTTCTGGCGGCCATTCCACACCGCATTGATCGTGACGTTCGGGTGTTCGGCCTCAAAGGCATCGATCCACTGCTGGATGGCCAGCGCCTGGCCCTCGGTCTCATTCCACATCGACCAGTACACAAGCTCGATCTGCTCGTCCTGAGCAGCCACGCCTCCCAGCGTCACCAATGCCATCGCCAGGAGTACAACCAGACTCACAATCTTTTTCATTCCTTTGCTCCTAATACTGGATCATCGGACATAGAGCGAAAAAACAGCACTGCTTCACTCCTCGTGTTGGTTTCCCGGTTTCCTCCTTTGGCTGGCGCGTACCGTGGATACAACCCCTCATCACCTGCTAAACCAGCGGGTCAAGCACAATCACCGCGTGCAGGTTGCCCGGCACGTCGGGATTCTGCTGGTTGAACATCGCCCGGTAGTAAGCCATCAGTTGCAGGAACGGCAGGTAGGCGATCGCCCGCGCCTGGAGCGGCAGCCCGCCGCTGCGCAGGGCCACCACCTCGCCCAGGGCCGCCGCGTCCGCGCCCGGCTCCTCGCCCAGCGCCAGGACGCGCGCGCCGCGCGCCGCCATGTCCCGCAGCACGGCGACCTCATGCCCGTAGGCCTGGTCGGAGAGCAGGCCGACGACCAGCGTCTGTTCGTTCGTCATCGACATCGGGCCGTGCCGGAACTCCAGCATGTGGTAGGCTTCGCTGTAGGAGAGCGACATCTCCTTCATCTTGAGCATCGCCTCGCAGCCGATGGCGTACAGGGCGTTCGACCCCAGGAAGAAGAAACGCTGGATGGACGGGTCTTCGCCCAGCTTGCGCGCCAGCGGCTCGTACTCAGTCAGGAGGCGTTTCGCCACGCCCGGCAGCGCGGCGAAATCCGCCGCCTGCCCGCTGAAGATCGCGGCCAGCGCCTGGGTGACGAGCGCCATGCTGCTGAAGGAACGGGTCTGCGCCACGCTGACTTCCCGCCCGGAATCCACTGCCAGGACGAAATCGGCATCCCGGGCCAGCGCGCTTTCGCTGTAGTTCGTCACGACCAGGGTCTTGCCGTGGTAGCGCTGCCGGAACAGGCGGGCCGCGCCAATCGTCTCCGTCGTCTCCCCGGATCGGGACACGGCGACGAGCAGGGTATTGGCGGTGGGGTTGAAGCAGGAGTCAGGGAACAGGGCAAGCTCGGAGGCGGGATAGGCACGGGCCGGGCGGCCGGACCGGGTCTGAAGGAGACTCGCGGCGAACTGCGAGAGGTAATACGTCGATCCGCACCCGGTGAAGATCACCTGGTCAAAGTCGCCCGCCTGCCAGAACTGCGCCAGGTCCGCCGTCCGGGCGCCGATCACCTCCAGCGCATCCGCCCAGATCTCGGGCTGACTCAGGATTTCCGCCAGAGTGTGCTGTCCACGTGCGTCCATAGAACCCGCCTTCCGGTATCACCTGATGGTGATGAACGTATGTGATTGTTTATGATTGCTTATGACTATCCTAGTACGATTCTCGCCGCCCGTCAACATTTTCAGGCCCGATTTCCGGCCTGATTGCCGGTTTTCAGCAGGGCGCGCCCATCACGCTTCAAACACGCTCACGGAATTGAACAGGTGGAAGGCCACGATGTAGCGCTCGATGGCCGGCACGATCCAGTCCACTACTAACTGGCCGGGGTCAGGCAGCACCGGGCTGAGATTGGCGTACAGGCGCTCGCGGGCCGCCACGACCTCCGGCGCCGTCCAGATGTAGCGGGCGCAGGTCTTGAGCATCCACATCCGGCGCTCGGGGGAAAGCTCGCGCAGCGCCTTGCCCTGCTCCTCCGGCTGGAGCCACTTCTGCCAGCGATTGGAACGGTCGACGGCGGTCGTCAGCGCGTCGAAGAACCCGGACGGCTGCACAGTGGAGTCAAAGCGCGCCAGGTCGGTTTCGCGGGCCACCAGCGCCTGCAGGGCGTCGAACTCCTCGGCGGTGAACTCCGGGCCGACGTTCGCGCCCCCCATCCCGGCCTGGCTGTACGCGGCCGGATTCTCCACCCAGTCGGTGTAGTGACCCTTCACCAGCGCGCCGTAGGGGGCGACGATGTCGTACAGGCGCTCGGCGGCCTGCCGGTCAAAGGTCGTGGTGTGCAGGTTGGTGCCCACCTGGGCCACCACGAAGGCCGGGGCAGCATCGCTCAGGCCACGCGCCTCCAGCCCGGCATACAGCAGCTTCAGGAAGCGCTCGAAGCTGGCCAGGTCCACCAGGCCGCCGTGGACTTCCTCCGTGCCGACCTCGTAGGCAATCGGCGGCAGGCCCAGGCGCAGGCGCTCGGCCTCCGCGTGCGCGATCATTTCCAGGCTGCGCTCCACAACCAGCTCGACCGGCAGCGGGCCGGCCAGCGTGCGGTCCACCGTCGGGTCGATGTGCAGCAGCTGGTAGCCGGCCGCCAGCATGGCCGTGATCGACTGCTTGACGGCGGCAAACGTCTCGTCAAACGAAAGCCGGTCCCGGGTGTGGGCGTCTTTGAGCCACGGGCCGCCGTGATCCAGGCAGGGCAGCAGCGTGGCGCGCTCGGCGCCGTAGCGGGCCGCATGCTCCTCCAGCCGCGCCACAAACGCGGCGGGCGTCCAGCCGGTATACCCGCCGTCGGTGTCCACCTGGTTGAGCGTGGCCGCGAAGAGCATCGGCGTCCGGTTGCGCGCCGCGGCCTTCACCGCGGCTTCCAGCACCGCATCGGAGTTGGGACACACCGCCAGCAGGCACAGCTCCAGGCCGCGTTCTTCGCGCAGCGCGATGATGCGTTCGATCATGGCCTTGATATGCATTCCAGCGCTCCTTTCCAGAATCGATGCGCCGCGCAGGCTGCGCGGAGGGCGACCTCCTGTGAACAAACGCCCGATCCCATTCTAGGCAAGAAGTCAAAAATGGTCAAAGAATTGCACAAACAATCAAACACTCCTATAATGACAGATGAGTAATTCAGGGGGAAACACAGGCAAACCACCTGCCACCGTTCGGACTGCTGCCCGAATCAGGCGCAGGCGGGTGCCACTCCCCGGGCCTCTGATTGACGACCATCCGAACCGGGTCCGCGAGCCGCCGAGCGGGCCGAACGCGCCAGCAAGCATTGTCCGTGCCGGCGGGCATCTATCGCGCAGGATGAGGGGGTATGGCCGCCCTACTGAAGG
>CAZGYW010000121.1:2204-7247 GCA_964530495.1 uncultured Anaerolineae bacterium | reverse complement strand
GATAATGAGCGGTGACTGGAGTTCAGACGTGTGCTCTTCCGATCTGCACGCCCTCCAGTGTAGAAACGACAGGCCCGGCCTGGCCCGTAATGCGGATGCTTTGCAGTGTGAAAACGCCCGGCTGTTTATTGGGGGCCACGTACAGGACGAGCTGAGTGAGCGGTATCCCGGTTGTATTGCGATAGGTGATGCTCTCCCGGACGCGGACAGAGTGGGTTGCGTAGTCAAGTGCTGCCTCGGCCTGCACTTGAATAGGAGTGCCTCCGAGCGCTCCGGCTGGCGGGCAGCGACCCTGTGACGTCCAGGCAGGTGAGGCTGGAAGGGACGCGGGTTCGGTTGGATCTGCGGCAGGAAGTGCAACTCTACCGGTTCTGGTGGCGTACATGGTGACAGGCGTGGTGGTGGGCGGTGGGGGGGGGCCGTTACCGGACTGGCTGACGGCAAACACGCGCCGCACATGAACAGCGCAATTCCGGCGTAGGCGAACATGGTCAGCAGCCCATTCATGGGTGGGATCATACCACCGCTGCTGGGGGATGCCAACGGGCGTTCCGGTGCCCACCGGGGGACGGATCGGAGCAAGCTTTCGCCAGAGTGCGTAGCAACGCTTGTCCACCGGGCCCGCTGGCGCAGGGCGTGACCCGTGCTTGTGCGGTCGGGCAGGAGCCGTTAGAATGGAGCCCACTGCGCACCGGGCGCATCGATTATGGCTGAATCGGGTTCTTATCAGTGTTTGCCGATTCGGCCGGAGTGCTGTAGAGGGGGACTGGACTTATGGTGAGCAACAGAATGCCTCTGGTTAGTCTGATACGGTTGAGCCGCTGGCGCGAATACGTGCCCTTCACCGTGCCGTTGACGGTGTTTGCTGCCCTGCTTACGCGAAATCCGCTTGACTGGCGATTGGTGGCTGTCACCGCCGCCAACATACTGGCGGTGGCTTATGCATTCATGATCAATGACATTGAGGATGCACCGGATGATTCGCTCGATCCGGCGCGCGCGGCCCGCAACCCGGTCGCCATGGGCGAGCTCTCCACTCGCTCGGGATGGGTTGCCTCAAGTGTGATTGCACTGCTCTCGCTGGCGCTGTATGGTATGGGCGGGTGGTGGGTGCTGGGCATCGGGGTGCTCACGCTCCTGCTGTCACATTTCTATTCGTGGAAGCCGGTGCGGCTTAAAGCCTGGCCGGTGGCCGACGTTACCTCCCATTCGTTGATGCTTAGCGGGCTGCTCTTCCTGGCCGGGTACTTTACGTATGATTTTGACCCCGGTTGGGTGTGGCTGATCATGCTGGCTTTCACGCTGGTGTCGATTTATGGCCAGCTCTACAACCAGATTCGCGACTATGAAATGGACAAGTCCGCCGGGCTGCACAACACGGCGATCATTGTGGGCGAGCGCATCACGCGCCTGCTGATGTATCTGTGCATCGGCCTGGCGATTGTCTTCTTTCTTGCCGCTTTTGCGCTGGGTGTGCTGCCGATCTGGCTGCCGTTCGTGGGGCTTGCCGTGTTCGCGGCTGTTATGCTTCTCTACCATCCGGGCAAAGACATGCGCGGCGCTGCCGTGGCAGACCGAAGCGGGAGTATTCAGATCCAGTTTCTGATTACCGCCAATGCCACAGTTGCCGTCTGGCTGCTGTTGGTGCTCTTTACCTGATAACCCGTTCGGCCATTTCTGCAGATGCTGGGGAGGCGTCCTGGAACAGCACAACAGGATGCCTCCCTGTTATTAGGCGGCATGTGGCAGGCAAGCTCCACCCTCTTGAGTGGCATTCCACCTTCCTAGCCACTACAATTACCCATCAGAATGCTGGATGAGAAGCAGTGCGGAGCGCATGGGCAGCAAAATCCTGATTGTTGAGGATAAGCCGGATACGATTCAGATGCTCACTGTCTGGTTGCGTGATGAAGGGCACGAGACGGTGATTTCGCGTCCGGGTGAGGCGCTGTCTGTGGCGGCTGCCGTCCAGCCGGCGTTGATCCTGATCGACACCGAATCGGCCACTCGTGACGGCATCCTGCGTGCCCGGGAATTGCGAAGCAACCCGGCGACCAGCGCCATCCCAGCCATCCTGCTGGCTGGCCGAAACCCGGCGATTGCGCGTTCACAGATGCTGCTTACCGGGGCAGTTGATTATGTCACCAGCCCCATCAATCTGCCGTGGCTGAGCGAGAGCATCAACCGCGCCCTGCATCCTGAGCCCGTGCAGGTAGCGGATGCGCAGTCCATGTTGCGCGAAGTGGTTACCGCGGCGCTGGACATGGTGCCCTGTGCGCTGGCCTGGCTTTTTGTGCCCAATGACGCCAGATCGGCTCTGGTGAGCCGGGCTATCATGTCGCAGCGTGGCAATGCGGGCATCCAGCTCCTGAATGACCATCTGGGCGATGGTGTGGCAACTCTTGAGTTGACACTCGATCCGCATTTGAATCCCCTGGCCGGGGTGCTCCTCAGCCGCCATGCAATGCTGAACCTTGCGGTTGACCAGCTTGGCGGCAAGGCAGGCGTCCAGTTGCTGCATCAGGGGTTACTGGCGCTTGGGGTGCAGGCCTTGAACATCTTCCCGCTGCAGGTTGGCCGCCGGTTGGTTGGCATCCTGCTGCTTGGGCATGAACTGACTGGCGAGCCCGGGGCCGAAGGCTGGCGCGCCATTACCACCCTGACCAGCCAGGCCGCCCTGGCGCTTGACTATGAACGGGTGGGGAAGTCTCTTGCCGCTCAGGAAGCAATCGCCCGGGAGGAGCACAGATTCCTCACCACCGTCCTGGACACGATGGGAGACGCCCTGATCGTCATTGGCGATACGGGCCAGATCGAATTTGTGAACAACCGGCTATTACGCATGACTGAATACGGGCGCGAGGAGCTGATCGGGCAACGCATCGAAACGCTATTCCACCCTGACGATCGCCAGGCGCTCGTTTACAGCCTGTTGCATGCGCGCGGTTCCACCATGAAGTTTGACCAGCGCCTGTACACAAAATCAGGCGAGGTGATTCCGGTATTGCTGTCGCGCTCCTGGTTCCCGAGGACGACTTCGGCGGCTGCCCAACAGGTACTCGTGCTGAGTGATATGACGGTTCAGCGCAATCGCGAGATCGCTCTTGAGCGCTACAGCCAGCAATTGCAGGCGCTCAACCAGGCGGCGGAGGTGATCTCTTCGTCGTTGTCCCGCCAGGAGGTCATCAAGCATATCCTGAATTCGGCTGTCAATACGGTCAATGCTCAGGGGGCGTCGATTCTGTTGCGTAGCCCGGAAGCACCCGGCGTTCTGGTGTTTACCGCCGCTGTCGGACCGGAAGCTGAGCGTATCCAGGGTATGCAGGTGCCGGTCAGTGAGGGAGTGGCGGGGTGGGTAGTACGCGAGGCCAGAAGCCAACTGGTGGAAGATACCTCGCAGGATGTCCGTTTCTACGAAGAAGTTGATCGCACATCGGGCTTGACCACCCGGTCGTTGATCGCTGTGCCGCTGATCGTCACGGAGCAGGTGATCGGTGTGCTGGAAGTGGTCAACAAGCGGTCTGGCCGGTTTGACCAGGTTGACGTCGATCTGCTGGAGAGCATTGCCGGAACGGCGGCAGTGGCGATTGAGAATGCGCGTCTTTTTGAACAGACACGCCGCCGCCTGAATGACCTGGGCACCCTCCTGGACGCCAGTGCCGCGGTGTCATCCACCCTCGATTTTGGCAGCGTGCTGGAGTTGATTGCCCGCCGGCTGCTGGATGCCCTGGCTGTTGAGCGCTGTGAGATCACGGCCTGGGATCGCGACACTGAGGTTCTGGAGTCCCTGGCTGAGGTGGTGGACGCCTACTGGCCGCCCGGTAGCGGGCCGGTCAGCGATCTTGACGACTGGCCACTGCGCCGTGAGGTTCTTAAGACGGAGCGCAGCCAGACATTCGGGCTGGGTGATCCGGCCTGCCCGGTTGGTGAGCGTGACGATCTGGTGGTCATCGGGCAGCAAGCGGCGTTGTTCCTGCCGCTCGTGCTGCGGCGTGTGCCTGTCGGACTGGTGCGGGTCTACAATGGCCTGGTCGAACGGTTCTCTGAAGGCGACATCGACCATATTCAGCGGATTGTGCGCAGTTGGCTGCTGCATCTGGAAAAGCATCCGCAGGTGGCATGGCATGATGCGCGCCCGCTAACCGACCTGTGCAACCTGCTGCATGCCGTCCCCGGTGTGATGTGGGTGACGGTTGAGGCCTGGCTGCCAGACCAGAAACAGGTCCAGCGCCTGCGTGAAACCGGGTTCGCCCTGTGGATTGAGAATGGCGGGATTCAATACAGCCTGGACGACTACCCCACCAGGAAGCGGGTGTTGACAATTGCCCAGCCCAAGGTCACTGAGCGCTCGGCCCTGGAGAGTGATCCGTTTGAGCGGGCCTATCTGGAGCGGGTAGGCGGGGAGGTATGCCTGCTGGCGCCGCTGCTGATTCGCGGCCAGCCAGAGGGCCTGGTCAAGCTGGTTGTTTCTGATCCGGCGCGCAGCTTCGACGCGGAGCAGGTTTCGCTGTGCCAGGGGATTGCCAATGTTGTGGGCAACGCCATGGAAAACGCGCATCTGTACCGCAGCCTGGAACGCCGCGCTGAAGCCCTTGAAGCCGCCTATGCCGAGGTAAAGCGCGCCGACCAGTTGAAGGAAGACCTGCTTCAGAATCTCTCGCATGAGATTCAGACGCCGCTGCTGCACGTGCTGGGCTATATCGAGTTGATGCACAATGAGGCGTTTGGGCCATTGAACCTTGAGCAGCGTGAGAAACTGGCTTTTGTGTTGGAGCGCGCCCAGCACCTTTCCGAACTGGCCCGCAACATCATCACGGTTCAGGCGCTGCAGGCTCAGCGGCTGGATATCCGGCCGGTGAACCTGGAAGAGATCCTGCCCCAGGCGGTAAGTGCCTACGAGAGAACCGCTGCGCGGCGCAACATCGCGATCAGACTGCGGATGCCCGAGGGGCTGCCCAGGATCATGGCTGACCCCCTCCAACTCAGGCAGGCGGTTGAGCACCTCCTCAATAACGCCATCAAGTTCAGTCCAAACGGGCAGCC
>CAZGYW010000121.1:0-2194 GCA_964530495.1 uncultured Anaerolineae bacterium | reverse complement strand
ACCGCAAACAATACCACACAACCCGGCCCGCCGTTTGACTTGCTGTTTTACTATCGCTTTTGTGTGTTTGATATCAGTGTAACCGACCGGGGGGTGGGTATTCCGAAGGAATACCACGACCACATTTTCAAACGATTCTTCCAGGTGGACAGCGGGGTATCGCGTAAGTTCAGCGGGGCGGGCCTGGGCCTGGCAATCGTGCAGGAGATCGCGGCCCAGCATGGTGGCCGGGTGTGGGTGGAAAGCGAACCCGGCCGCGGTAGCGTGTTCACGCTCAGGATACCTAAAGCCACCACTGTCTCTAGCGCGCCTTTTCTGGCAGGTGAATAGCCCGGGCAGGAGCTGACCAGTATGCCGGACATCCATCACATCCTGAACAATGCCTACATTATCTTCTCGTTCATGCTTGGCGCCTGGTGCATTTTGAAGCTGATCCGGAATGAGACACTGGATGACGGCCAATTCTGGGGGGCAATCGCCGCGAATACCCTGCTGGCGCTGGCCACCCTGCTGCTGGCAGTGGTCATGTATGTCACTGGGACCAGGCCGAACCGGGCGCTGACGTATTTTCTGTATGCAGCCTATTTCGTGGTGGTCCTGCCCGGCACTTTTTCGCTCCTGCGCGGGCGTGATGATCGGATGGCGGTTATCATCTTTGGGATTGTCACCGTATTCAATGGCGCTGCCGCAACGCGCGTGCCCTTTTTGGTGCTGCCCTGGTTGGTCGGGTCCTAGGTTATCCGGCTGGATCCGTGTGTGGAGTATCAACAGGAGATACACGTGAAGCTGATACTCACGCATGAGAACGCGGATTTTGATGCGATTGCCGCGCAGCTTGCCGCGCATAAGCTGGAACCCGATGCGGTGCCGGTGCTACCCCGCCGGATCAACTACAACGTCAGCGATTTCCTCAACCTGTACGGATCGGCCCTGCCGCATTTGCCTGTGCGCGATCTGCCCCGCGAAGAGGTGGAAGCGGTCACGGTGGTTGATACGCAGAGCGTTGTCACCGTTAAGGGTATGCGGCCGCGTACCCCGGCCTTCATCATCGATCACCATCCGCTGACGGAAACCCTGCCGGAACACCATACTTTTTCCGGTGAAGAAGTGGGTGCGACGACTACGCTGCTGGTCGAACAGATCAACGCGGCACGGATTGAACTGACTCCGGTTGAAGCGACGCTTTTGACGCTGGGCATCTATGAAGACACCGGGTCGCTGTTATACGGCACCACAACGGCGCGCGACATGGCCGCTGCGACCTGGCTTGTCCAGCAGGGCGCGGACCTGGACGTGGTGCGCCGCTTTCTACAGCATCCCCTGAATGACGCGCAACTGGCGCTGTATGACGTACTGCTCAAGAATGTGAAGGTTCTTGAGATTCACGGCCATACCGTCGCGATTGCACAGGCGGCACTGGCCGAGAACGTCGATCAGATTTCGACCGTTGCGCACAAGCTGCGCGAACTGCTGGAGCCGAGCGCGCTGTTTATGCTGGTGAAGATGGGCTCGCGCTTGCAGCTTGTGGCGCGCAGCACCGTTGATGAGATCGATGTGGGAAGGATTGCGGAACGGCTGGGGGGAGGGGGGCATCGCCGCGCGGCCGCCGCAATGATTGAGGATGCCGATCTGAGGCGGGTGCGCCGCCAACTGGACGCACTCCTGCAGAAGATGGTCGAGCCAACGGTGGTCGTCGCTGACCTGATGTCAGTCGGGTTGATTCGCACCGTGCCGGCGGAGACTCCGGTCCAGCAGATCGCGCGTGAAATGCGGCGCAGCGGTCATGAGGGCTACCCGGTTGTCCAGGATGGCACAATCGTCGGGCTGCTGACCCGGCATGCGGTGGACCGCGCGGTGGCCCACCGGCTGGGCCACCTGCCGGTTTCACAGATCATGGAGGCCGGGCATGTCGTCGTGCATCCGACCGACTCGATCCGGCACCTTCAGCAGCAGATGATGCGCTCCGGCTGGGGGCAGATTCCGGTGGTAGATGAGGCGGGTGAGCTACTGGGGATCGTGACAAGGACCGATCTGATCAAGCAGTGGGGCCAGCCGGGAAACGGCGTCTCCCGCCGGAGGGAGATCGTCCAGCGGATGGAAAACGCTTTCTCACCAGGGTTGCTGGCGCTGATGCGCGGCGTGAGTGACGAGGCACAGGTCATGAAGCTGGGCCTGTACTGCGTGGGCGGTTTCG
>CAZGYW010000120.1:0-7255 GCA_964530495.1 uncultured Anaerolineae bacterium | reverse complement strand
CTTCCCGCTTGGCTGCGTGATGCGGCTCTGGTCGCTGCTCTCGGCCAGGAGCCGCTGGTATCGTTGACCGAGGCCGCCGAGGATTTGACCGCCGAGGTCGAAGAAGCCGTCGAGCTTCCGGACTGGTTGGGCGTTATGGCGGTGATGGATGATGCCGAGCTTGCCGCCTTTGCCGGTGAGGAGCCGGTGGAAGCGGACCAGGGCGAGGCACTTCCGGAGCCTGAGCCTGAGGAGTTCGCGATCCCGGAGGGGGAGGAATTCCCCGGCTGGGCGCCGGACGATCAGGCCGTTGCAGAGGAAGCCGCCGTTGTGCCGGACTGGCTCAGCGAGATGGAACCGCCCGCGGAGGAAGAAGCGCCTGCCGGGCAGCCTGAAGCCGAAGAGCCGTGGCTGGCGGGCGTAGAAGAGCTGGACTTTGAGGCGCAGGAAGAAGCGCCGGGTGAAGAGGAAGCTGCCCATCCCCTGCCGACCTGGATGTCGGACCTGGGGCCGCTGGAGCTGGATGAGGAAGCGGAAGTGCGTTATGCCGGGGCGGAAGAACCGGCCGGGGCAGAAGAATCCGCCTACCTGGAAGAGGAGCCGTGGCTGTTCGAGGCCGCGCCCGGCGCCGCGGAGCCGCCCGGCTGGCTGGAAGGGATGGGCGATCTGGAAGAAGAGATCGTCCAGCCGGAGCTGGAGCCGCAGGAAGAAGTTACGCCCGGCACGCTCGACTGGCTGAGCGATGTGGGCGCGCTGGCCGCGGAGCCGCATGAGGGCCTGGAGCCTGGCAGCACGCTCCCGGTGGAAGAGACGGCGACCATCGGCCCGGACTGGCTGCGCGATGTCGGCGCGCTGGAGCCGGAGCCGGTTGAAACGGTTCCCGCTGAGGAAACGGAAGCGGGCGCGCCTGAGCGTGACGAGGCGTGGCTGCCCGTGGAAGAAGCGTCCCTGGAGCCGCCGTTTGACCTGCCGGCGGAAGAAGCCCCGGTGCGCCGTCGCTTTGACTTCGGGGCGGACTGGATCCCCTCCTGGATGCGAGAGGCGATCCAGCCTCCGGACGAGCCGGCCGAGGCAGTGGATGCGCCGGACTGGCTGGCGGATGCTGACCGGCCGCCGTCCTGGCTGGAGCAGGCCCTGGATGACGCGATCGAGGATGATGACCGCCCGGAGTAGTCCTGAAGTTGGGTCGCCAGCCGGCGAATAGCATGGTACTATGCCTGGCAGGTTCCTGAAACAAAGGGTAGATGAGCATGACTTTGCCGCCAACTGATCGTGGCTCAGACGACGATCTCCTCAATAGCATCGGCGATGTCGATCCGCTGAAGTGGCTGGAGAGCCTGGCCGCTCGCCAGGGCGCAAACCCCGAGGAGTTCGTCACGTCGGCGGACCTCGACGTGCCGGAAGTCGCGGCCGATGCGGTCATCGACGAGCCGGGCTACCAGGATTACGACCCCTTCGGCCGGGAGAAGCCCGCCCGTCCGGCGGAACCCGTCCGGCGGCCGGAGCCGCCACCAGCCGCGCCTGCCCCGCAGCCCGCGGCGGAGGTTGACCCGCTGGCCTGGCTGGAGAGCCTGGCCCGCCGCCAGGGCGCCAACCCGGAAGAATTCGTCACCAGCGCCGACCTGGAAATTGAGGAAGTCGATGCCGGCGCCGTGATTGACGAGCCGGGCTACACCCCCTTTGAGACGTTCGAGCGCAAGCCCCGCCCGGCGGCCCGGCCGGTTGACCGCGATACCCTGCCCCCGCAGGAAGCCGCGGCCCTGCTCGGGCTGGAGGTTGGGGACCTCATGCCCCCGCTGGTGGAAGAGGAATTCGCCATCCAGCCGCCGGCGGCTGTTCACGCTGAAGATCGCCTGGCGGAGATGATCCCCCCTGAGCCGGAGTTCTTTGAAGAGCCGCCGCCCTCCGGGGATGACACGCTGGCCTGGCTGGAAGGGCTGGCCGCCGAGCAGGGCGCTCAGGCGCCGCTGGCGGACCCGCTGGCCGGGCTTTCGGACGCCGAGATCGATCGGCGGGCCGCGGCGGGCGAGCTGACCGCCGACCAGATGGAGGCCTGGCTCCAGCGCCAGCTGGACAGTCTCACCCAGGTTCGGGAAGAGGGCGCGGCGTTCCAGCAGCCAATGCCGGCGTTTGCTGCCATGGAGGAGGAAGAGGAAGCGTTCCCCGAGTGGCTGACCGAAGAGGCGCCGGCTTACGAGGAACTGCCGCTTGACGATGTGCTGGCCGGGGCGGAATTGGAACCACTTGCCCCGGCGGAACTGCCGGACTGGCTGCAGGATGCCGAGCCGGTGGAAGCGCTGACGGATGACCAGTTGGCGACGCTGTTCGCAGCCGAGATGCCCGATCTGGCGTTTGACGAGCCGCCCCTTGAGGAAGAAGACTCCTGGGCGGTGGCGCTGGATAACGAGTATCTGGCCGAGCGTACGGCGACTGGCGATGAAGAGCCGGAATGGTACCGCGCCGCCCTGGAGCAGCAGGCTGAGGAACCGGAACTGGCTGGGCCTGCGCCGGTTGCCTCCGTTGTGGCGGAGCCGCCGGACTGGCTTGCCGGGGCTGTGCCCGGGGCGGAGGTGGAGGAAATGCCCGACTGGCTGACCGAAGCCATCCCCGGCGCGGAGGCGGTTACGCTGGACGAGCGCGAATGGCTGGAGGACGAGGCCGGTCTGGAGACCGAAATCGTCGCCGAGATCCCGGACTGGCTCCAGGAGCCGGTGGCCGTAGCCGCCGAGATCCCGGACTGGCTCAGGGAAGCGGCGCCGGATGAGATGCTGGCCCAGGCGCAGCCCCCGGCCGCCCGGCCGGAAGCCCTGCAGATGACGGTCAGCGCCGAGATCCCGGCTGGCGCGGCCTACGATAGTTTCCGCGCCCGTTTGAACGCTCACCCGGACGATCATGGCACCCGGCTGGCGCTGGCCCGCCGGCTGGTGCAGGAGAACGCCGTTGCTGCCAGCCTGGGGCAGTACGAGGCCCTGGCCTTTGCGGAGGCGAAGCTCCCCGAGCTAGAGGCGGATCTCAGGGGCATGGTGCAGGAGCGCCCGACGCTGCCGCAGGCGCGGCGCGTCCTGGGCGACGTGATCATGCGCCAGGGACGGCTGCGCGAGGCGCTGGAGGCGTACCGCGCCGCTCTTGAACAACTCTAGACTCCGGGGTAGAGTTACCGGCAAATCGTATAGCAAACGGGCCTTCGCGGCCCGTTTCTCTTGCCCGGTGTAGGGAAAAACCAGGAGTGATGATGGAACGCACATTGATTATCGCCAAGCCGGATGCCGTGCAGCGCGGCCTGATGGGCGAGATCCTCAGCCGTTTTGAGCGCCGTGGCCTGCGCCTGATCGGCATGAAGTTCATGAACGTCAGCCGCGAGCTGGCGGAAGCGCACTACGCCGTCCACAGGGAGAAACCGTTCTTCCCGGGGCTGGTCGATTACATCACGTCCGCGCCGGTGCTCGTGATGGCCTTTGAGGGCGTGGACGCCATCCTGGCCGCCCGCACTACAATCGGCGCCACGAGGTGCAGCGCGGCCGCCGCCGGGACAATCCGCGGCGATTTCGGCCTGGAGATGGGCCGCAACCTGGTGCATGGCTCTGATTCGCCGGAGAATGGCGCGGCGGAAGTGGCGCTGTGGTTTACGCCGCAAGAGCTGGTGAGCTGGGAACGGGATGTTGACCGCTGGATATTCGGGCAGAACTAGCGACGCAAACCGGGCAGCCGAACAGGGCGTCCCCCGCCTGGAGGACGCCCTGTTTGTTTGGTGGGGCGTTACTGGATGCGCAGCAGCACTTTGCCGTTCTGCCAGACTTCTTCCAGGTTGTAGTAGTGGCGCAACTCTTCGGAGAAGACGTGCACCACGACACTGCTGTAGTCCAGCAGCGTCCAGCCGGTGTCTCCCTCGCCCTCCACGTTGAAGGGCAGCACGCCGTGATTCTGCTTGAGGTTCGTGCGAATCCGCTCGGCAATGGCCTTGAGCTGGCGCTCGCTGTTGCCGGTGCAGATGATGAAGTAATCCGTGATCAGCGTGACTTCGCGCAGATCCATCAGGAGGATGTCCTCCCCCTTGACCTCTTCAATCTCGTTGATGATGGCGCGAGCCAGATCTATTGATTCCAGAGCAACCCTCCTAGAAAGTGTTGAGTGCTGAATTTTGAGTGTTGAGTTTGCCACATGCCGGGAATGGCAGCGGTGGCACGCCTGGGGGCATTGTAGCACAAGCGGCGGGCGGCTTCCAGCCGGGCCGCACAGGCAGGCAGGCGTTTCACCGCGAAGGCCCGGACGAGAAAGCCAAACGCAAAGGTCGCAAAGGCAAACGCGAACTGCGGCGCCGCGGGCCGGCGAATCCGGCACTGTGGAAATTAGATAGTTTTTGCCGAATTTAGCTGTGAGCGTTACTATTCGCTCATATGCTTATTGTCCGGCAGTCAGGACTCTTTTAGCCAGTAAAGGATGCACCAGATGCCATTCATTCAAACCGTAAGCGAAGATGCGGCGGAAGGCAGGCTGCGCGAGATTTACGACGGTGATCGGGCGAACATCGGCTATGTGCCCAATTACGTGTCAATCCTGAGCTTGCGACCGGAGGTCATTGACACATGGCGCACGTTTCAGGGGAGCATTCGTAAGAACCTGCGGCTTCGCACCTATGAACTGGTGACGATGGCGGCAGCGAACGCGATGCAATGCCGCTACTGCCTGCTGGCACACGGGGCAACCCTGCTCAAAAATGGCTTTGAGATCGAGCAGCTTCGGGCGCTTATTGCTGACCATCATGCCGCCGGGCTGGAACCGGTCGAAGTCGCTATGATGGACTTCGCCCAGAAGATCATCCACAACGCGAATGCGGTTCAGCGGGAAGACGTTGACCATCTGCGGTCGTTTGGCCTTTCCGAGAGCGCGATTCTCGACATCACGCTGACTACGACGATGCGCAGCTTTTTCAGCAAGACGCTGGACGCCCTGGGCGCCGAACCGGACGCTGCCTATGCTGAACTGGCGGCCCAACTTCAGGACGTGCTTCCAGCGGCCAGGGCATAACTGGCGTCAGTTGTCTTCTTTTACCCCGATTCTAAATCGCACATTTGTGCGATTTTTCGTATAATACAGGCATCACTGACCGGTCCCTGCTGCCCTGGGGAGGGCTGCCCATGACCACTATCCCCGAGTCCGCCGCCGCGCGCGCCGCCGAGTTGCGCGCCCGGGTGAACTACCACAACTACCGCTACTTTGTGCTGAACGATCCCGCCATCAGCGACCCGGAGTATGACGCCCTGCTGGCCGAGCTGGAGGCGCTGGAAACCGAATACCCCGCCCTGATCACGCCCGATTCGCCCACCCGGCGTGCCGGGTCCGACCTCCAGCCGGAGTTCCGCAAGGTGACGCACCCCGGCCTGATCGGCAGCCTGTCCAAAGCGTTCGATGCTGACGAGATCCGCGCCTGGCGGGAGCGCATCGGCAAGCAGCTGCCGCCCGGCTACCCGCTGGATTTCACGCTGGAGCCCAAGCTGGACGGCCTCTCCGTGGTGCTGACGTATGAGGATGGCGTGCTCGTTTTGGCCGCCACGCGCGGCGATGGCGTGGTGGGCGACGACGTGACGCTCAACGTGCGGACGATCCCCAGCGTGCCGCTGCGCATCCCGGTCGCCCCGGACGGGCCGCCCGCCCCGGCGCGGCTGGTCGTGCGCGGGGAGGCGTTCATCCCCCATTCCGACTTCGCCCGGATCAACGCCCGCCAGCGCGAGCTGGGCGAGCCGGAGTTCATCAACCCGCGCAACGCGGCCAGCGGCGCGCTCAAGAACAAGGACCCGCGCGTCACCGCCAGCCGTCCGCTGCGGGTGTTCGTGTACAGCGTGGTGGATTCCGCGCCCGCCGGGGCGATCCCCGCCACGCAGTGGGAGCAGCTCCGGTACCTGAAGGCGCTCGGCTTCCTGGAGCCGCCGGAGATGGCGTATTTTGACGATCTGGAAGCCCTGATCGCCGCCATCCCGGAGTGGCAGGCCCGCCGTTCCACGCTGGACTACGAGATCGACGGGCTGGTGATCAAGGTCAACGACCTGGCGCTGTGGGATGCGCTGGGCGTGGTGGGCAACAAGAACCCGCGCGCGGCAATCGCCTACAAGTTCCCGGCGGAGGAAGGCACGACGAAGCTGATCGAGGTCAAGCTCAGCATCGGGCGGACGGGGGTGCTCAAGCCGGCGGCGGTGGTGGAGCCGGTCTTTGTGGGCGGCACCACGATCCGCAATGTGACGCTCCACAACTTCGACCAGATCGCCGCCAAAGACATCCGCATCGGCGATACCGTGATTGTCAAGCGCGCCGGGGACGTGATCCCGTACATCGAAGGCCCCGTCCCGGAGGAGCGCGACGGCTCGGAGCGCGCGATCGAGGTGCCGGCGGTCTGCCCGTTCTCCGGCGATCCCGTGATCCGGCCGGAGGGCATGGTGGACTACTACTGCAGCAACCCGTACTGCCCGGAGCGCGTGTTCCGCAGCCTGGAGTTTTTCGTCAGCCGCGGCGCGCTGGACATCGAAGGGCTGGGCACGCAGACCGTCAAGCAGTTGATGGACGAGGGGCTGATCCGGGACGAGGCGGACATCTTCAGCCTGCAGGCGGAGGCCCTGCTGCCGCTGGAGGGCTTCGCCCAGAAGAAGGTGGAAAACCTGCTGGCGGGCATTGAAGCGGCCAAACAGCGCCCGCTGGCCCGCGTGATCACCGCCCTGGGCATCGAGGGCGTGGGCGAGATCATGGCTGGGACGCTGGCGGATGCCTTCGGCAGCATTGACGCGCTGGCTGCCGCCCCGGTGGAAGCCCTGCTGGAGGTGGAAGGCGTCGGCCCGAACATCGCCCAGGGACTCCACGACTGGTTCGCGGACGAGTTCCACCAGCGGCTGATCGCCAAACTGCGCGCGGCGGGCGTCCGCATGGCACAGGAGGCGCGGCCCGCCGGGGAAGGCAGCGACGCGCTGGCCGGGCTGACCTTCGTGATCACCGGCACGCTGCCCACGCTCAAGCGGGACGAGGCGAAAGCCTTGATCCAGTTGCACGGCGGCAAGGTGGCGGGCAGCGTGAGCAAGAAGACGGATTACCTGCTGGCCGGGGAAGCGGCCGGCAGCAAGCTGGACAAAGCGGGGGAGCTGGGCATCCCGGTGCTTGACGAGGCCGGGCTGCTGGCCATGATCGGCCGGGCGGCCATTGCCTGAGCGCCGGCGTCCCCGCCCGCCAGACAAGTATCGTGAAACCGGCGGGTTTGTTACAATCAGCAGCCTGAGCAGCTCCAGCGCTTGCGAAG
>CAZGYW010000119.1:951-7257 GCA_964530495.1 uncultured Anaerolineae bacterium | reverse complement strand
CCAGGGCGCGCGTCGCCAGCATGACCAGCACCACCCGGTCGCTGCGGTGGAGGAAGGCGTCGGTGCGCTCGCTATGACGGGCAAAGACGGATTCCAGGCCGGGTGTATCCACCAGGCTGATGGTCTTAAGAAACGGAGCCGGGTAGTAGACGGTCTCGGTGCCGTCCGGGCTGGAGAGCCGCTCCAGGCTGTCACCATAGCGCAGGATCGCCACCCGATCCGTCGTCGGAACGGGACCGGTCTCCAGCACTTCCGCGCCCAGCAGGGCGTTGATCAGGCTGGATTTGCCCACGCCAAATGCGCCGATCAGGGCCAGCAGGAAGGGATGGTCGGTGTGAAAGACGGCATCCCGCGCCTGATCGAGCGTTTCCTCGGGCAACCCGTCCACCCGGGGCAGCGTATCGACCAGCCGCAACAGCACTTCATTCTCGCGCCGGCGGAGATCGTCATACGCTTGCACAACATCCGGGGTCGCGGAAAACAGTTTGGATAGCACCGTCAGGTCGCTCCAGTCCCAGCCAGAACACAGCGGTCAGCATACCGCGTTTGAAGCCTGCGGACAACACTCAGGCCCGGCGACTGGCGTAGCCCGGCCCGCTGCGAAAGAACGCGTCATTGGCGGCGACATCCGCCTGCAGGAAGTCCGGCACGCTTGCCTCCGGCCAGATCGCGTTGTAAGGACAGGCCGCGACACACAACCCGCAGTCAATGCACACCGCGCGGTCGATGTAGTAGTACGGCCACTCGTCCAGCGGAGTGCCCGGCACAATGCAATCCACCGGGCAGACCTTCACACAGCCGCCATGCCGGTTACACAGGCCGGTAATGACGTGCGTCATCCCTGCACCTCGAAGTCCTCCAGCGGCCGGAGCTGCGCCCCGGCTGCGCGGTACTCCCCGGCGTCAGCCGTGTTGGCAATATTGAGCTGATCGAAAACCAGGCCAAACTGCTGCTTCCACGCCGCCCGGAGATGCGATCGGACGTCGGCGCTGAGCTGCCACAGTTCCTGTTTGAAGGCTCCCAGCGCCCGTTTGCGCTCCCGGTAGTAGAACTGGGCATCGGTCTGGCCCGGCAGCCGATTCGCCGGAAAGGCCCGATCCAGATAGGCGTACATCTCCGCGCGCAGCTCCGCCGGGAAGGCCGGGTGCTCAAACAGAATGTTCTGGAACTCCGTTGCCAGATGTACTTCGCACACCCCGGCTTCCGGAAAACGGTACAGCACCCGGGCGGGCAGCGTGCTGGCCCCGTACTGGACAACGCCGGCCAGCCCATACTCATTGCGAACCACTTCAGAAAACTGCTGTAGCAAGCCAAAATCGAGCGGCAGGCTGGCGATGTTGCCATCCGGCATCACAACCCCGCCACGCGCCGTACCCACCTGGACACTGACTTTGCTCAGGCCGGGGATCTCCCCCGCCAGACTGGCATTGAAAGCGTCGAGGAAGGCCCGCACATCCTCCAGTTGCGAATGCCGCCCGCCAGGCGGGCTGACCTGCGCCCCCACAGCGATTGTGATCCCGGCCGGCTGGGCCTGGCGCACTGACCGGGTCAGCAGCGCGGATACTTCTGCGTTCCGGGCGAACTGCCCGGCGGCATCCTCCATGCCAAAGTCAACCAGGCACGACGCGCCGATGTCGATGTTGTAGAACCCGGCCTGAATCGCAGTCGCCAGCAACGTTTGCAGCGCCTGCAGCTCCCGGTCCGCATCCTGAAGGAACGACCGGATGTGCACCTGGAAGTGATCACCCTGAAAGTAGACCGGCCCGGAGTAGCCGGTTTTCACCGCGGCGCCAAGTACAGCAGCCACATATTCCGCGGGACTCTGCACCGTATAGTCGATTTCGGAGCGCGCCAGCTCAAAGATCAGGAGGCTGGCCGAACGCTCCAGGGCTGCAGCGAAGGCTGACCGCGCCATGTCATAGGTCAGCGTCCGCAGGTTCAGCGCCGGCACGGTGAAGTTGGCCGGAATTTCCTCCGCAACCCTGGCCGCGAGCACGGGATAGATCGTGTCCGGCCAGATGCCCACCGCAGCGGCTGCATGCCAGATCGTCCAGCGCGCCAGCGCGCGCGCCCGGTCATCCCCAAAGACCGCGGCTTCCACCAGCCGGTCGATGCCGCCGCCACGCAGCGCCGGCGCATCTATCACCTCCAGGCGCGGGCCGTCAGCCAGCCGGAGTGTGGCCTGAAACGGTTCGAGAAACGTTTGAAGTTGCTGTAATGTTGTGTCCAATCCTCGCCACCCATTCCACTCACAACACCAGTTCCGATTCCCCAACCCATCCATTACAATACACCCGGCCGCGACCTTCTGACGAAAAGTACCGGGGACACACGGTTTGTGGTAGTATTATGCTGTTCAGGCAGTGTAAACCACCTGTCCGGGCAACGACGCCCCGGACGACCTCTCATGAACAAGGAGACCCCTTTATGCGTATCGCCGTACTAACAGGCGGGGGCGACGTTCCAGGGCTCAATCCCGCAATCAAGGCAATTGTAAATCGTGCAATCAACAACGGCTATGAAGTCTTCGGCATCCGGCGCGGCTGGGCCGGCCTGTTGGAATACAACCTGGATGATGACCGCGAAAACTGGCGCTGCGTGATTCCCCTGGATAAGCAGGCTGTGCGCCGTGTTGACCGTACCGGCGGTACCTTCCTCCATACCTCCCGCACCAACCCTGGCCGTGTTAAACCCAGCGCCATCCCGGAAATCCTCCGCGAGGAAGGCAAGGAATACGAGGGTAACCAGGACTTCACGCCCCACGTGCTGAAGGTGATCGAGAGGCTGGGCCTTAACGTCCTGATCCCGATTGGCGGTGACGACACGCTCAGCTACGGTGAGCGGCTGCACCGCGAGGGCATGCGCGTAATCGCGATCCCCAAGACGATGGACAATGACGTCTACGGCACAGACTACTGCATCGGGTTCTCCACGGCGGTGACCCGCAGCGTCGAGTTCATTCACAACCTGCGGACGGCGGCCGGCTCCCACGAGCGTATCGCAGTTGTGGAGCTCTTCGGACGCAATTCCGGCGAGACCGCGCTGATCTCCGCCTACCTGGCCGGTGTTGACCGCGCCCTGATCTCGGAAGTGCCCTACGACATCAATAAGGTCGCTGAGCTGGTTTCCAAAGACAAAATGGAAAACCCCAGCAACTACGCGATGCTGACTGTCTCTGAGGGCGCGCATCCGCCCGGTGGCTCCCCATTGGAAACCGGCGAAGCCGATGCCTACGGGCACCGCAAGCTGGGCGGCATTGGCGAGCTGATTGGCGAGCAGATCAAAGAAATCACCGGCCACAACATCCTGTACCAGAAGGTCGGCTACCTGATGCGTTCCGGCGCTCCGGATTCGCTCGACCTGATGGTGGCGGCCAATTACGCGCAGATGGCCATGGGCCTGGTGGAACGCGGGGAATCGGGCCGGCTGGTGTGCCTGCAGCGCGGCGTATACAGCGACGTGCCGATCTCGACCCTGTCCCAGGGCGTGAAGCGCGTCAACGTACCCGAATTGTACGACACCGACCAGTACCAGCCGCGGGTCCGGCATGTCTTCGGCATGCCCATGTTCCTGACCTAGCACCTGGTTCGTCCAGAATCCGGCGCGGGGTGTGGTCAGCCGACCCACCCCGCGTTTGCTTTGTGATCCGGCATTCTATACTTTTCTGGTCACGCGGAACTGAATGGGCATGCCAAACATCAGCAGGGTCTGGGCCTGAATCGCCGGGATGGCCAGCACAAACAGGGTCATCACCGGCAACAGCGGGAAGCTGATCAGCGTCACCAGAACAGACCGGAACGTCCAGCGCCGCGGTCGCGGCGGGCGCAGGCGGATATCCAGGATCAGGAACACCGCGCCGAGGATCGAAACCAGCCCCAGGGAAATCTGCAGCAGCAGGAAGAATGGTGTGTTCCACTCCGTAAAAAACAGTTCTGGATACAGTACAAACACCACCTGCGGCCCTACGGTCATGATCACCCAGCCCGCCCCGGCCAGGATGATGTCGTGCGCCACCCGAAAGAACAGGCGCAGCCCGGGCCACAGCGGGATTTCCGGATGCTCGATGATGCGGGCCAGCGTATAACCGACTTCCTTCGATCCCCAGGCATGGCGCAATGACTGCCGGTAGCGGTTCTTGATGCTATCCCAGAAACCGTTGCCACTGGTGGCCTCGCCGGAAAACGGCAGGTACACCCGCTCCAGCTTTACCTCGCCATCGCGCTGGAAGAACGCCTTGATGAACATGTGCCACTCGTCGGCGATAACATCTCCGTCCCAGTACCCCACCCCGTCCAGCAGACGCAGGCTCAGCGAGTAAGAGGACATCGGCAGCGGAATCCAGCCAGGGGCAGACAGATACACCAGCTCCCACGCCGCCGAATAGGCATGCACCAGCGCGATGGTAGGGTCAACCTGCCAGATGTTGCTGTGGTAGCGGATCGGCCCCTGCCAGAAACGCAGGTAGCGTTCCGGATTGGTGGCAAACAACGTGGTCAGGGCGGCGAAGTGCAGCGGATGCCAGACGGTATCGGCGTCCATCGTCGTCACGAGGATGTGATCGAGGTTGTAGCCCTTCTCATCGACCAGTTTGCGCTTGATCCAGCGCGCTGCCCAGGCTTCATTGGCGGACTTGCACTGCATCTCACCGGGCAATCCCTTGGGGTGAATGGTGAAGTACAGGTGGGCGAAACGCGGGCGGTAAGCCGCCTGCAACTGCTCGGCCCGGGCCAGGGACTCCGGGTCCGCGCCTTCCATCGCCAGCACGATGGTCATGCGGGTCGCGGCATCCTCCTGGGCCGCCAGCGCATCCAGCGTCCGGGCGAGCACGCTGGGCGGTTCTTTGTAATTGGGCACGATCACCACGTGCTGCACCTGGTCGCGCCGGAGGCTGCCCGGCCCGGCCCGGCGCTCGTACTCGGCCGCCCAGTCCGTGCGCTCCCACTCGCGGATGCGGCGCAGCCCGACCAGGTTGAAAATGGCCCCGAACGCGAAGCGCAGCGCGGTGTAGAAGGCCAGCAGCGCCGCCAGCGCGATCACGACCCGGGGGCGCACCACCGCCCCGGCCACTGTTAGCAGCAGCGCAAGCCAGGCCAGGAAGCCTGGAATGCCATCCAGCACCTGCTCGGGAATCGCAGGCGGTGGCGCGCCACTCCAGATGGAGCGCCCCACCCCAAATTGCACGCTGTTGCGCCGGTTTCCGCTCGAACGATAAGGCATTACCTGGCTCTGCCCTGCAGAAAAACGGGCCGCCTGCGCGGCCGCGCCCATGCTCCCCGCCGCGGTGGTCTGCCTCCCGCCCCGGGTCGCGCCATTGTACCACCAATGCCCGCACCGGGGGCAACCGCCTACTGGCCCTCGCGACTCAACGTCAGCTCGTACAGCCCCTGCGTCGATCCATCGACCTCCAGGAAACGCGTCGCCACGATCCGGTATTCGCCATCCACAGGCAGGATGAACCTGCTGATCCGGGCGTTCGTCGAGTCGGGATCAGCAGGCTCCGGCGCGTCATCGTTGAAGGCCAGCTGGCGACCGGTCATATCCAGCAATAGCAGATACGGGTCGAGGTCGTCGCCAGCGTGCATGCGCCGCAGCGCGATCGTGATCACATCGCCGCCCCGCCCGGCAAATACATATTCCACCCGGGGCGTGCCGGGGCCGATTGTCCCGCTCCTGACCTCCCCATAAGCGATCATCTGCCGGACTTCCGGCCCGGCGCCAGCCGTAACGCGCTCCAAACGCAGTTCAAATGCGCCGCCGGTCGTGCCCTGTTCGCGCTGAAAGCGCGTGGCAACAACCGTATACTCACCGCTGACCGGCAGCCGCAAATGCTCGATCCGCGCGTCCGTCGGCGCAGCCGCATTGCGGGCATCGTCGTTCGCCGCGATCTCACGCCCGCGCGGGTCCTGCAGCGTGAGGAAGGCATCCAGGTCGCCGGACTGGCGGCTCAGGCTCAGCGTGACCACATCGCCGGCGCTGCCTGGAAAGACGAACAGATACACCGGCGCGGCATCCGAAATCGCCCCCTGGGCCACATCGCCATAAGCCAGCGGGATGGATACCGGCGGCGGAGTGGGCACGCTGGTTGGTGCGGCAATGGGTGTTGGTAGTTCCGGAAGTGTCGTGCTCAGAACCGGGGTCCGCGTGGCGGTGGATAGTGGAAGAACGGCCTCCGTCGCGGTCTGCACTGGCAGCGTTACCGCTGTTGGGGAGCGCAGCGCCGTCGGCGATGGGCCGGGCGACGGCGGGAGGCGGGTCGGCAGGATGGCGACCGCGCGTGGCCCGGCCGGGTCGCAGCCCGCCAGAGCC
>CAZGYW010000119.1:0-941 GCA_964530495.1 uncultured Anaerolineae bacterium | reverse complement strand
CTACGCATGGTTCCCCTCCCGATACGTTTCCCCTATGGCTGCTGATTGTATAGGCGGCACACCCATTACGCGAGTCACCTGAGCAAGACGCAAAACCGGGGCGGGCGCGTGCAGCCGCCCCGGCTGTCTCGCACTCGATGTCACCCGCTGCCCGGCTACTTCTTGAAACCCTTGATGCCCTTCAGGCCCTTCGCCGCCGCATGGCGCACCAGCCCGGTCTTGTAGTTGTAGCGGGTCTGGCGCTTCTGGGCGTAGGCCTCCTGCGCCAGCCGGATCAGCTCGTCAACCACGTGGGCCGGGGACAGCCCTTCCGGTTCCCACAGGTAAAAGGCCAGCGAGCCGGGCATGGTGTTAATCTCATTGACGAAAAACTCGCCGGTCGCTTCCCGCACCAGGAAATCCACCCGGGCCGTGCCGCGCCCGCCGATGGCCTTGAAGGCTTGCACCGCCGCCGCCTGAATCTGCCCGGTCAAGTCGGCGCCGATCGGGGCCGGGATGCGGCGCTCGGCGCCCTTCATGCCGCCACCTTCGCGCATGTACTTTTCCTCGTAGGTCAGGAACTCCTCCCACGAGACCGGTTGCTCCAGCACGGAAGGGCGCACCTCATCATCGTTGCCGAGCAGGGCGCAATTGACCTCAATCGTGCCCTCCGCCGCCACCTCGATCAGCACGCACTGGTCAAAGTTGGCTGCCACGTCGATGTGGTTGCCCAGCATATCGCGGTCCTTCACTTTGGCGATTCCGATACTGGAGCCGAGCGTGGCCGGCTTGACGAACAGCGGGTAACTGAAGCGGGCCTCGATGCTGTCCAGCACGGCTTCGCGGTCGGCCACCCAGCGCGCGCGGGTGACAACCATGCCATCCAGGACGGGCAGCCCATGAGCGGACAGCACGGCCTTGGTCATCGGCTTGTCGATGGCAATCGCGGAAGCCATCACGCC
>CAZGYW010000118.1:0-7311 GCA_964530495.1 uncultured Anaerolineae bacterium | reverse complement strand
GAATATGGCGGTCTATGCCCTGGGGTGGGGAGCGGGCGGCTCGTGAGTGACAGGCCTGGCTCCGCGGCGCATGATTGCCAGGCGCGGCGCGTTTGGCGGGCTGAACAGGTTAGCGAGACGGGCAATGCGTCGGAAGTAGGGCGGCATGGCGTCCGGCTGGAGCGATAGGAACCCGAAGCGGGCGTAGTAGCCCTGCAGTTCAGCCCGGCACATCAGGTGTAGCATGCCGGATTCCCGGGCCAGGAGCGCCCGGATCAGGGCGCTGCCGACGCTCTTGCCGCGCCACGCGCTGACCACGGCCAGCGAGGCCAGCTCGCAGCTGCCATCAGAATGTGGCTTGACCTGCACCACGCCAACGATCCGCCCGGCCTGCTCCGCCACCAGGAAACGGCGCCAGTCCAGGCCGGTAGGATTCAGGCCGGCGGTTAAGACGGTCCGGTGAATGACCCACCGGTCGCTCCCTGTGGCAGGACGGATGATCATCAGTGCGTCTGCCTGGCCTGCCATTCGGGCCGCAGCAGGCCAAAGAGCAGCATGTCATGGCGCTGGCCGTCACGTTCCAGAAATTCGCGGAAGACACCCTCCTGCACAAAGCCCAGCTTCTCGACCATACGCAGCGAGGCGGTGTTATACCGGAACACCGTCACCGTGATGCGGTGCAGGTTAAGCTCCTGGAAGGCGAAGCGCAGCGCCAGCGCGCCGGCTTCTGTGCCGAAGCCCTGGCCGCGCTGCTCGGCGCTGCCCAGGCCGATTGCCAGGCCGCCAACCCGGTGCGGCCACAGGATTTCATCGATGGTCACGACACCAATGATTGCGTCCTGGCTGGTGCGGCGGATGGCGAAGGTGAAATCCTGGCTGGATTTCTGCAGCGTTGTGATCTCGTCCTGAACGGCCGCCAGCGTGCGCGGGGCGGCAGGTCGGGCGTCGAACAGGCGCATGAAGACCGGATCCGAGAACCAGCGGGTGACCGTGGGCAGGTCATCCGGTGTGATGGCGTCCAGCCGGACAAGGTCACCGCGCAGCAAGGGGTTGGTCAGGTCGATCATGGGCGTGTCCCGGTCAGTCTGAGGCAAGCGGGCGTCTTGGGTTGGCTGTCCGGTGGCAGCAAAACACCCGGCAGCGTGCTACCGGGTGTCGTGGTCAGGCGGGGAGGACAGGATTCGAACCTGCGGTCGGCTTTGACACCGACAACCGCTTAGCAGGCGGCCCCATTCGACCACTCTGGCACCTCCCCGTGTATGCAATTGTGAACTGGCGGAGGGAGAGGGATTCGAACCCCCGGAGACCTTACGGCCTCAACGGTTTTCAAGACCGTCGCAATCGTCCACTCTGCCATCCCTCCGGGCACCAACCCCCGGTTGCGGGGGTTAGTATAGCATGCGGGCCGGGGCCGGTCAATGCTCTACTCACCGGCGAGCACCCAGTGACCCAGGCTGAAGAAGCGGTCCGCGGGCGTGCTCAGGTAGCCGATCTCCACCCCTTCGATGCGCGTGCTCACCGCGTATTCGTAGACCGGGTAGTAGAGCAGCAGGGCGAGCGTTCGGGCCGCGAAGATTTGCTGGAATTCGGCGTAATACTCGGCGCGGTGGATGCCGTTGGCGTCGCGCCGGGCCATCTCCAGCAGCTCGCTTGAGCGCCGGTCGCTGACAGCACCATAGTTTTGCCCGTCCGGCGCCTGGCCCTGATGCCAGAATACGTAGGGATCGGGATCGACACGCGGGCTGAGGGTCAGTTCAACAAGTGCCGCGTCGAAATCACCCGCATCGAGGCGCTCGAACAGCCGATCCTGCGGCAAATGTTCCACCTGGACAGTCAGTCCCAGCTGGGTCCACTGGGCGGCAAGCTCCGTGGCAAGACTGATCTGCGCGGGATCATCGGTGGTCAGCAGGGCGAAATCATAGACAGGGGGTACTTCGGTCGGTGTGGGCGTGATCTCCGGCTCAAGAGTTGGCTCCGGAGGCGGGGTGCCTTCCGGTGTGGCGGTGACCTGCGGTTCCGGGGTGGCGAAGCTCACCTCGGTCAGGAGTTCAAGGGCCTGGGCGGGATCGTAAGCGGGCCAGCTCACCGGCCCCGCGTAAGCCCACGAGCCAGGGACGATCGGGCTATCCGCCAGGACAGCCCGCCCGCTGAGATGGCGATTGACGAGGCCCGCCCGGTCTGCGCCGAACGTCAGCGCCAGGCGCGCCCGGTTATCCCGGAACGCCGGAGTGTGCTCACTGCTCCAGTTGAACAGCACCAGCCCGATGGTGGGGGCCAGGGTGATGTGGGTCTGGATGATCCCTGCCTGTTCGAGGTCGTAGAGATCCTGCCCGCTAACCCCGCCAAAGGCATCGATCGCGCCGCTGCGCAGTGCCTCGATCGCCGCCGCTTCGGACACGAACATCTGGAAAACCAGCCGCTCCACCTGGTAGGCGCCCTGTCCTTCCGGGCGCTGGCGGTAGACCGGCGCGACCCGCAGGCTGATGGCCGTGATGCCGTCTGAATTTCCCGTGATGCTTTCAAGCTGGTAAGGCCCGGTGCCGATCGGCGACAGGCTGAACGGGTGCTCAGGCAGTTGTTCGGGGGCCAGGCCCTGGAAAACGTGGGCGGGCAGAATGCCCAGGCGCAGATAGTCCAGGAAGGCCGCCAGCGGCTGGGCGAGCCGGAAGCGCACCGTGTATTCATCCAGCAGTTCCACCTCAACCGTGCGCCAGAAGGAGGTCAGGTCGGCGGGCAACGCATCGCCGGGGGCCTGCAGCAGGTTGAAGGTCGCCGCCACGTCTGTGGCTGTGAAGGGGATGCCGTCCTGCCACAGGACGTCCTGGCGCAGGCGGAACACATACTCCAGCCCGCTGGGCGCGATGATCCAATCTGTGGCGAGCTGGGGGATGTATTCCCCATAAGCATTGGTGGTGACCAGCCCCTCAAAAATCAGGCGGGTGATGTCCCGATCAACCGGGTTCAGCTCCGCGAACAGGGGATTCAGGCGGTGGGCCCGACCAACAACGCCTTCCCGCACCATCACCGGCGATTCAATGGCGGCCGGGGGCAGCGGCTGAGGGGCATTGACGGCAGAAGGCGGAGTGGAGGTTGGTGCCGGCGTTGCCGAGACTTCCAGCGGGGGAGGGGTGGGCCGGAAGCGGATCGCCACACCAAGCAGGACGAGGGCCAGCACCAGGAATACCAGCGGCCAGCGAAATCCTCTTAGCACGGGGGCCTTCCTTCTCTCAATTGTTCAGTGCCGCCGCAATGCCTCAGCAGCGGTGCGCCCACGGGCGCTGGTAATAAACGAAGGGGTGTTCTGCGCCTGCAAAACACCCCATGGCATCAGCATGATTGTGGCCCGGCAAAGGGTAATCCTACCCGAAGAATGCCACGGTGACGATGGCCAGCGCCATGAACGCGACCGCCAGCACAATGGTGATCTGGAACATGGTCTTTTCCAGCCCGCGCCGGGTCTTGGTGATGGTGCCGCCGCCTTCGCCGCCGAACAGCCTGCCCAGACCGCTGCCCTTCGCCTGCAGGATGATCAGCACGATCATGGCGATTGAGATCATTATCTGTACGATCTGCAGCGCTGTACGCATCAAAGTCTCCTCATTAGCCGGGCGCGAGACTGCCATTGCGCCCGCAAACTGACTGGCGATATGTGGTCCAACAGGCGGTCCGGACCCTGCCTGCATGGCAAGCAGTCAGGCTGGCCGCACTCCTGCGAAACTGTGGGCAGGAAACGGCGGCATTATACCAATCGGGGTCGCGAACTGCAACCGTAAGTTTCTGCTCAGGTTGCTTTGAGTGCCTGTTAGTGCATCACAGGAGCCGCGCCGGGCAGGACGAAGAACGCCAGTGCCAGGATCAGGTAGACGGCCAGCAGCATCGCGCCTTCGAACCAGTTGGACTCGCCATCCAGGGCGATGAGCGCGCTGATGAACGAGGCTGCCGAAAGCGCGATTAGCTCGTAGGCGTTGAAGACCAGCAGCAGCTTGTTCTCAAACAGCAGGCTGATGAAGACCAGCACCGGCGCGACGAACAACGCGATCTGAAGGCTGGAGCCCAGCGAGATGTTGAGGCTCAGGTCCATCTGGTTCTTCATGGCGACCTGGACGGCGACCAGGTGTTCCGCCACATTGCCGACGATTGGCACGATGATGATCCCGACGAAGAACTCCGTCCAGCCCAGTTGCGCGACGACCGGCTCCACTGAGCCGACCAGGAACTCGCTCATGACCACGATTCCGATTGTCGCCAGCGCGAGGACGATGCCGGCCTGTGTCATATTCCAGCGCGGTTCGTGGTGCGGAGCGTGGTCCGCGCTGTGATTCTCCGGATCGCGAAAGGAGAAGATCAGGTTGAGGGCGTAGAGGACGATCAGGATAATGGCCACACCTTCGCTGAACAGCAGTTCTTTACTGGCGGCATTGACTTCCACCAGGGCAGCATCGAACAGGGAGGGGATGGCCAGCGCCAGGAAGGCCAGCACGAGCAGGGTGGCGTTCATGCCCGCCTGACGCTGGTTGAAGCGCTGGCGGCCATGCTTTAGCCCGCCCAGCAGGAGGGCCAACCCGGCAACGAGCAGGAGGTTGCCCAGGATCGAGCCGACGATGGAGGCTTTTACCAGTTCCGTCAGGCCTTCCTTGAGCGCGAAAATGGTGATGATCAGTTCGGCGGCATTGCCCAGGGTGGCATTCAGCAGCCCGCCGATCTGCGGGCCGAGCCGCGCGGCGATCTCCTCTGTAGCGGTGCCGATCAGGCCTGCCAGCGGCACGATGGCCAGGGCGGAGGCAACAAAGAGCAGCACCTCGTTGCCTGCCGGCCCTCCAAACAGGCCAAGCCATTCAATGCCGATGGCGACCACGCCGAATGCCAGCAGCAGGTTGAGGTTCAGCAGGTTCCTGGGACTGAATCTGGTTGTAGTCAAGGGCGATCAATCCTCTGCCGCAAACACATCAGGCGCTATGGAAAAATCGGTTCGAGTCCACTGCATGCCATCGGTTTCCACCCCGTTCACCCAGAATTCCCAGTGCAGGTGGGGTCCGGCCGAGCGCCCGGTATCGCCAATCCGGCCAATCACCTCGCCAGCGGTGACAAACTGGCCGACGCTGACCAGGCTTTCCGACTGGTGCGCATACCCGGTGTAGACGCCCCAGCCGTGATCGATGGCAGTGAACAACCCGTAGACGGTCAGCGTATCCACCATCACCACCCGGCCATCGGCCGGCGCATAGATGGCGGCGCCGGGCGGCCCGCCGAAGTCAGTGCCGGAATGGAAGCGGTCATATTCGCTGCCATTGTACGACCGGCGGGTTCCGAAGCGGGAGGTCACCGGCGCCGCCGCAGGCAAACCGAACGGCCCGTCGAAATGGCGTTCCGGCGTGAAGGCGCTCATCACGCTGAGCAGAATCTGGTGGTCGGCAGCGCTGGCAGTTGCATCCAGCAGATCGGTGCGATCCGCCGGTAGCGTGATGTTCTCACGGCCATAGCCGCCATCCTGCACACGCAGCGTAACGGTGTATGTGGTTGGTTCGCCCGCTGGCGCCTGCAGGGTCAGGGTCAGCGGGTATTGGCCCGGCGTGCTCAGGGCGTAAATGGCCCCCAGGCCGGTGTGGCTGAGACCGTCTGGCCCGGATGCGAAGGTGATGTCACGGTCAATGAAGCTGCCCGTGATGGTCAGGGCCTGGTTCGTCATCACATGAATGGCGAAGCTGCTGCCAACCTTCAGGGGCAGGGGGGTGATCCTGACCTCGGTCAGCGGGGCCGGGAGGCTGCGCAGCGCGGGCGCATCCTCCGGGCCGGGGATCAGGAGCTGCTGCCCGGGAAAGATCGCCGTTGGAAGGCCCAGATCGTTGGCGCTCATGATGCTTTCGAGCGTGGCACCATAGCCCAGAGCGATCCGGTACAGGGTATCGGTGGCGCTGACGGTGTGGGTGTACCCCCGGGAGAGCAGCGGGCGGCCGGGTGCGCGCTCGCTGACGTCCAGCACCTGTCCGACGTAGATCAGGCTCGGATTGACGATGTTGTTGATCGCAGCGACGATCGATTCGGTACTGCCGTAGCGCAGGGCGATATGGGCCAGGGTCTCTCCCGGCTGGATGACATGTCGTTCGGCGGTGGGGACGCTGGCATTGACCAGCCCGCTGGGGATGATCAGGCGCTGGCCAACCTGAATATTGGTCGCGTCGCTGATGCCGTTGGTCTGGGCCAGGGCTTCCACCGACGTGCCGTAACTGAGCGCAATCCGAAACAGAGTCTCGCCGCGCTGGACGACGTGAATGGTCGTCTGACCATCCCCGCCGGCCTGGGCGAACGCGCGTCCTGCCCCCGCCAGCCAGAGGGAGATGAGGATGACCACAACAGCAAACCGGCACCGCATTTACGCCTGCGCTTCCTCGCTAAAGACCAGACGGTCGCCAATCATAACACGATCCAGCAGCGCCGGGGTGGCCTCAATGAAGTACCGGGCTGGTCTGGCCGGGGCGTAGGCCAACCGCCAGGGCTGCGCCAGCACTTTGTCCACGACGACGCCGTTGGCATCCAGCCAGATCGTGGCGATTGGGAAGCGCATGAACAGCATGTGGATCGTGGTATCCACCTTGCTTTCGCGCCCGTAAACAAAGAGCAGCCCTTCGTCGTCCGGCAGGTTCCGGCGCAACATCAGGCCCCTGAACTTACACCAGAACGAAGCGCACCATTGCAGGCGCGCAAGGAGGACGGTGCCGTCCTCCTTGCGAAGCACTCGCCAGCCGGCATCCGCCCTGTTCATTGCAGGCGGATGGTCTGGCCGACATAGATACGGTTCACATTGAAAATCCCGTTGAGCCGCGCCAGCGTATTCACCGGAATCCCGTAGCGCAGGGAGATGCGGTACAGGTTCTCGCCGGGCTGGACCACATGGATTGTCGCGCCGGGCTGCGGCTGGGGCACGGGGGTCGGCGCCGGCTGCGGCTGCCCGACGACCGGGATGACCAACTGCTGGCCGACCAGAATCAGGTTCGGGTTGAGGATGCCATTACGCTGGGCGATCGCGGTCGCGGTGGTGCCGAAGTTGGCCGCGATGCGCGTCAGGGTGTCACCGCGCTGGACGGTATAGGTCACGGTGCTGGTGTCGGGCGCGGGTGCGGTGGTGGGGGCGGGCGCAGGCGGCGCCATGCCTTCGGGCGTATTGGTCGGGATGATGCCCAGCTCGGTTGGGCTGTAGGTCGGCGTGATTGTCGGGGTGGGCTGGATGCGCACCGGGATGACCAGCTCTTGATCGACGAAGATCAGGCCATCCGAGTTCAGCCCGTTGGCGGCGATGATGGCAGCGATCGAGCTGTCGAAACGCAGGGCCAGGGC
>CAZGYW010000117.1:0-7320 GCA_964530495.1 uncultured Anaerolineae bacterium | reverse complement strand
CCGCCAGGATACAGGCGAAGACAGGGTTTCCACTTGAAATGGTTGAAGATCTGGCTGAGACTTTGCCACCGTCGGATGACGAATTGCACCTGCTGCGCGAGGTCATCGACCCGCTTGGCTTGCGCAAGCTGGAAACGCTGGGCGGCGCGGCGCGTAAGGCACTGCTACGCGAGATTCTTGAGCGGGAGCATACGCTGTAGATTGTGGCTGGTTTACAGAAACGAGAGGAATGGGTAGTGGCACCGACTGACAGGTTTGTGGCTGAGACGTCGTTTTATGTGCGTTATGCTGAGACGGACGCCATGGGCATCGTCCATCACGCGAGTTATGTCGTGTATTTCGAAGAAGGCCGATCGCACTTCACGCGCGTGCTTGGGCGTGATTATGCTGAGTTCGAGCGGGAGGGCTTTGCCTTTGCCGTGACCGAAGTCCATGCCCGTTACGGTATTCCGGCACGGTACGGCCAGAAGCTGACGGTGAAGTGCTGGATTGTTGACCTTAAGACAAGGGCCGTGACCTTTGGCTACGAGATTGTCGATAGTGCGACGGGAACAGTGCATGTGACCGCGGAGACCCGGCATGTCTGTGTCACCCGCGATGGTGCGGTTACCAGAATCCCTGATGATTGGCGTGCGCTGATGGCCGGCTAGTCGGCGTTGGACTTGTAAGCCGGAGGTGGGCAATGTCGCTATCAAAGAAGCTGCTCTGGCTGCTGCCGGTGGCGCTTATATTGGTGGTCGTTGGCTTTGTGGCGTGGGCCTCAGCAGCAGCCGGCGCGATGCCGGAGGCGATCGCGGCACTTGTGAGCGATGGGGTGGTCCGCGTGGACACAGAGCGCTGGATCAGTTTTACTCCCACAGGCGATGGCCCGGATACTGGTTTCATCTTCTACCCCGGCGGCCGGGTTGATCCGCGCGCATACGCGCCTGCGCTGCGTGACCTGGCGGCAGAGGGATACCTGGGAGTGATTGTACCCATGCCGCTCAACCTGGCAGTGTTTGCTCCCACCAGGGCAGCTGAGGTTATAACGGCGTTTCCGGAGATCACGCACTGGGTGGTTGGGGGGCATTCCCTCGGAGGAGCGATGGCTGCCGCATTTGTCTACGGCAACCCCGGGCTGGTGGACGGCCTGGCCCTGTGGGCGGCCTATCCTGCCGGCAGCAACGACCTTTCCGGACGAGAAGGCCTGCTGGTGACGTCGATCTATGGCGCCCGTGATGGTCTGGCGGATGTGGCCGCTATTGACAGTTCACGGAGTCTTCTGCCGGTCACTGCCCGATTTGTTGAGATTGCTGGCGGGAACCATGCGCAATTTGGCTGGTATGGCTCGCAAGCGGGGGATAACGAAGCCACAATCAGCCGTGAGCGCCAACAGGAGATGGTTGTGGATGCCATGGTTGATCTCTTGGCGCTGGTATCGGCGGCGGATTGACCATTCGGAGTAACCGGAGCCTGCGCAGTAGCTCAGCTCCGAAACGGGAGAAACAATCGGAAAGATGCAGTGGCTCCGCTGTAATGCCCGCGGGACGCTGTTGCCAGGAGCAACTGATGGTTGATTACTGTGATCGTCCATGGCTACAGAACTATGACCCTGGGATTCCGAGAACGCTTGACTATCCGGATCTGCCACTGCACGCTTTCCTGGAGCGAAGCGCGCGCGCGTATCCGCATGCGCCGGCCTGCCGGAGCATGCCAGAGGCTGGCACCCCCGGTGCGATTAACATCGATCTTTCGTATAGTCAATTAAATACTACAGCAGATGCGCTGGCGGCCGCGCTGGTAGCACTGGGTTTACGCAAAGGCGAACGCGTAGCAATCATCCTGCCAAATTGCACGCAATTCGTGATCGCCTTCTACGCAACGCTCAAGGCCGGCGGGGTGATCGCCGCCACAAATCCAACTTTCCCGCCTAATCGACTACAGAACCAGATCGCTGATTCAGGAGCAGCGTTCGCCGTTGTGCACACTCCGGTCTATGATGCTGTCAAGAGCATCCAGGCGCAGACAGGGCTCAGGCGAATTGTCGTGACGGACCTGGTTCGGGACCAGTCGTTGTTGGCAGTTAACCCGGGTGAACGCAATAAGCGTGCAATTGCCATCCATCCCGAAGACCACTGGCTGACTGACCTGGTACGGCGTTTCACGGGACACTGCTCTGATGTCAACGTTCAGGCGACCGACCATGCCGTTTTCCAGTACACGGGCGGGACGACCGGGGTGTCCAAGGCTGCGGTAGCATCGCATGCCGCGCTGGTGGCGAATACGCTTCACTTTCGTACCTGGCTGGCGGCCGGCATCGCGGGCCAGCCGCATGAAGAGGTGTTTCTGGCGGCGATCCCGCTATTCCATGTTTTCGGTATGGTAGCGGTCATGAGCTTTGCCGTGTCGATGGCGTCATTGATGGTGATGGTTCCAAATTCGCGGGATATTGATGCCTTGCTCACTGCCATCAATGCTTGCCGGCCGACGTTCTTCATGGGAGTTCCCGGGCTGTACAATGCCATCAACAATCACGGACGAGTCAGGGATGGCGAAATCTCCATGGAGTCGCTGCGCGTCTGTATCAGTGGGTCTGCACCGCTGCCGCTCGCCACTAAGCGCAATTTCGAAGCTCTGTCCGGCGGTAAGCTCCTTGAGGGATTCGGAATGAGTGAAACGCCAACGGCGACTCATATCAACCCGTACGCCGGAGAGAATCGTGCCGGATCGATAGGACTGCCATTGCCAGATGTGGAATGCCGGATAGTGTCACTGGAAGATGAAGCGACGGATGTGCCGGTGGGTGAAGCCGGCGAACTGCTGTTGCGTGGACCGCAGTTGATGCTTGGTTATCACGGGATGCCGGCCGAGACGGCGAACGCCCTGCGTCAGCATGCCGATGGCAAGATGTGGCTTCATACGGGTGACGTTGCGACGATGGATGCGGATGGTTACTTTTACATCGTTGACCGCAAAAAGGATATGGCCCTGATCGGGGGCTTCAATGTCTATCCGCGCATCGTCGAAGATGTGCTGATGAGTCACCCGGCAGTGCTCGAAGTTGGGGTGGCTGGCGTTCCACATCCCGATCCAAGCCGGGACGGGCAGGAAATGCTCAAAGCGTGGGTGGTGGTCAAACCAGGAGAGCACGTCTCCGAAGAGGAACTGATCGCATTTGCGGCAACAGAGCTTGCCCGTTACGAGATTCCAACGCAATTTGCGTTTGTCACCGGTCTTCCAAAAACGACAGTTGGCAAGGTCTTGCGGCGTGAGTTGGTGCGGATGGAGATGGAAACGCGTAAGGTTCAGTAGCTCACCGTAGTTGTCGGAAAGTTCTGGAGGAACATGTTGCTTCGAGCTGCTCTGTTTGATGTGGATGGGACACTGGTCGACGGTCGCGTGTGGCGAGGCATCCTGGAGTACCCTGGGATTGACCGCCGCCGGGTGACGTGGCACTATGCCAGGGCATTACCGCACCTGCTGCGCCTTAAGATCGAGCCGGGCTATGAATCGCGCTTTCGTGACCACTGGGTGAGGGGCCTGGTTCGCCTGGTGCGCGGGTGGTCTCCGCAGGATGTGGCCGCCATGGGAGCCTGGATCGCGCAGACCTTCTTGCAGGAGGTCTATCGCCAGGATGTGATCGAACTTGTGCGCTACCATCGCTCCGAAGGTCACCGTGTAATTCTGGTGTCGACCATGCTGCCCGCGGTTCTGGCGGCCATCGCCCAGCAGGTGGGGGCGGATGATGTGATTGGATCACGCTGCGCGATCGAAGACGGCCGGCTAACCGGGGATCTGGAAGGGCCGAGTTGTGTGGGGCCGACCAAACCCGTCTTTGCGGCGGAGTTCCTGAGCCGCAATCAGCCCGGCGTCACACTGAAAGAATGTGCTGCGTACGCGGATAGCTACTCAGACATTCCGCTTCTGGAAAGTGCGGGGCAGCCCTGCGCTGTTTATCCAGAAGCACGCTTGCGCGCCGTGGCGCTTGCGCGTGGCTGGCGCATTCATCCCGCTCAATGAGTCTGACAGCCTGTGAGTGCACAGGCTTTTGTTTTGCACCAACCCGTCAGGAGGCAATGGATGGACCCCTCATTCAAGACAATTATCGAGCCGTTTCGTGTCAAAACCGTCGAGCAAATCAAGTTCACCACTCGCGAGCACCGTGAAGAAGCGCTACGGGCTGCCGGTTACAATCTCTTCTACCTTCATGCGGAGGATGTGCTTATCGATCTGTTGACGGATAGCGGAACCGGCGCGATGTCAGCCAGGCAATGGGGCGCGATGATGATCGGTGATGAGAGCTATGCCGGATCACGCTCGTTTTACCGGCTGGAAGCGGCCGTGCAGAACATTACCGGTTTCAAGCATGTTATTCCTACCCATCAGGGTCGGGCTGCGGAGCGAATCCTGTTTTCCGCGGGGGTCAGGGCTGGCCAGGTTGTCCCCAACAACACTCATTTCGACACGACGCGCGCCAACATCGAATACACCGGCGCCGAAGCGCTTGACCTGGTGATTCCTGAAGGCAAACAGCCCGGTCTGATTCATCCCTTTAAGGGTAACATGGACGTTGAGGCGCTACGCCAGGTGCTGGAGAAAGCCGAGCCGGGGAGCATCCCGATGGTGATGCTGACGCTCACCAACAATTCAGGCGGGGGGCAGCCGGTGAGCATGGCGAACATCCGCGCTGTCAGTGAGATGGCGCACGCGCACGGAATTCCGCTTATCATCGATGCCTGCCGATTTGCGGAGAACAGCTGGTTCATCAAGCAGCGGGAGGAAGGGTATGCGGACAAGACTCCGCTGGAAATCGCCCGGGAGATCTTCAGTTATGCGGATGGCTGCACGATGTCTGCCAAGAAAGATGGGCTGGCGAATATCGGCGGTTTCCTGGCGCTCAATGATGACGAACTGGCCCAGCAGTGCCGCAACCTGCTGATCCTGACGGAGGGCTTCCCGACCTACGGTGGACTGGCCGGGTATGACATGGAAGCCATTGCTCAGGGGTTGGAGGAAGTCCTGGAAGAAGACTATCTGCGCTACCGCATTCGGTCAACGGCATACCTGGCGGAGGCGCTGGTCAAGATCGGCGTGCCGATTGTTCAGCCGCCCGGCGGGCATGCCGTGTATATTGATGCCAAGGGGCTGCTGCCCCATATCCCCCCCGTGGAGTACCCGGCGCAGGCCCTGACGGTTGAGTTGTATCGAGAAGGCGGGATCCGTGCGGTGGAGATTGGCTCGATGATGTTTGGCAAGCCTCAACCGGATGGCTCCGAGACCCCCGCGATGCTGGAGCTGGTGCGGCTGACGATCCCGCGCAGAGTTTATACGCAGAGTCACATTGACTACGTAATCGAGGTTATCGCCCGTGTGTACGCGCGTCGCGAGGCGATTCGCGGCCTCCGGATTGTGTACCAGGCACCGTTCCTGCGGCACTTCACGGCGCGCCTGGAGCCGCTTGCCTAACGACACAGATTCACGTTTGCCAGGTGTTCGTCATAAGTGACCGCATACAGGTTACCGGGACCCTGGCAGTTGCCGGTGAAATAGAGGTAAGCGGTATCGGCCGGCTGTAAGGCGGCTCGCAAAGCCTCACTGCCCGGGCTGTCAATTGGGGTGGGCGGCAGCCCGGGGTTGGTGTTCGTGTTATAGGACGATGGGGTGTTGATCTGGCCGGCGGATAGACGGGGCCACCAGTTGCTCGGACCGCCAAGCACGTACTGGGTAGTGACTGATGCGCCCAGGGGCATTCCGGCCTGCAGGCGGTTGTGGAAGACACTGCTGATTAAGACCTGTTCGGCGGTGGCCCAGGATTCGCGCTGGATGATGGAGGCCAGGGTCAGCGCCTGGTAGAAGGTCATGCCATGTGCGCTGGCTGCAGCTTCCATATCGCCACTGTAGACTGCGGCGAAGGCGGCCAGCAGCATATCGCGGAAATCCGCGGCTGTAGTGGCGTTGGTGAGTTGATAGGTGCCAGGGAACAGAAAGCCTTCCAGAGATGCACCGGAGGGCTTGCCAGCCAGGAAGGCATAGGCCGGTGGGCTGGCGCCCGGGCCAATTGCTGCCAGGAAATCGCTGCCCCAGAAAGCGACTGGCAGGTTGTCGATTGCGGCAGCAATCTGTTCGGCGCGTGAGCCGGGGCGGATACTGATAGTGCAGTGCGGATCACACTGCGGGGTGCGTGGGCCGCTCGGGGCGTCACCTGGAGGCAGACTCACAGGTTCGCTTGGCGGCGCATTTTCGGCTGCATCGGGGGGCAGGTAAAGCGCCTGTCCGATCTGGAGCAGATCACTGGTCAGGCAGTTGGCGCCGCGCACATCGTGAGTCGTGATGGTCGTGCCAGTGTTGATCGCTCCCAGCACGTACGCGAACAGCGTCTCTCCAGGCTCGACATAATGGATGACCCAACCCGCGGGTGGCGGGCAGTCCTGCGGCGTTGCTGCCGGCATCGCGACTGCGGAGCCGCCAGTTTCCGGGGCTGTGGATGGCCCGGGTGCCTGAGCTTCTGGCTGTGGTTCAGCGGTGATCGCTACCGCCTGTGGCAGCTCAGGCGCCGGTGTGGCGGTTGGAACCGCGACGCGCACGGTGCTGCTATTGCGCGGAACAGATGGCACAGTGGCGGGTGGTAGTGAATCCGGTGGCGGCTGGACAAGCAGTAGAAGGCCACTCAGCACTAACCCGAGAAACGCGCACACCCCTGCCCCCGCCAGCCCAGCCACGATGACAAGGAGGCGTGTATTGATGTGGGCGTGTGGTCTTCCATTGTGCCCACGATTCATCAGGCTACCTGGGACATGTGCTCGCCCTGCCTGTCCAGCTGCTTGAGAACGGCAAGGAGTGGTGCCTGCCACTCAGTTGAATGCTTCGGCAGCCAGACAGCGGTGCGTGAGACACGTACGTCGTGACCAAGGTAACGCTGCAGAGCCGTGCGATCAACCTCCGCCAGATAGGGCAGGCGGACGAAAACCTGCCCGGCTTCATTCCCGATGCTGGTTGCGCGTGCGTTCTGAGCCAGCAGCTTGACCTTTAGCTGGTAAAGCAGGCCACCAACAGCCGGCGGTAAGGGGCCAAACCGGTCCCTCAGTTCTTCGCCGACCATGTCGATTTCGGGTTCACTGTGGAGATCCGCCAGCCGGCGGTAGATCTGGAGGCGGAGGCCCATGTCGGCAATGTAGTCGGTGGGAATGTAAGCCTGTAGCGGGAGATCAATGGTGATCGCCGGCTCGCGCGCGGCTACCTCTGGCTCAGGGATCGGCTGGTTATCTCTGAGTTGTTTGACCGCCTGAGCCAGCAGTTGAGTATAGAGGTGGAAGCCCACAGCAGCGATATGCCCACTCTGGC
>CAZGYW010000116.1:0-7342 GCA_964530495.1 uncultured Anaerolineae bacterium | reverse complement strand
GATGGAATCTCGTGACTGGAGTTCAGACGTGTGCTCTTCCGATCTGGCCTGGCCCAGGAGACCGCCGGGGCGCGCGTCCGGGCGGCTGCCGCCGGCATGACCGGACTTATGCGGTTGGTTCAGGCCGTGCTGCCGGTGATGCGCCGCCAGGGGCGCGGGCAGATCGTGGCCGTGAGTCATGTCTTCGGGCGCGTCCCCGCGCCGGGACTGGCGGTCGCCAGCGGCGCGCGGGCGGGGCTGGTCGGGTTCGTCACTGCCCTGCGCCGCGAGGTGGACGATGCCGGATTGCGCGTCTCGCTGGTGCTGACCGGGCCGGATGACGATCCGGAGCGCGAGGCGCGGGCCATCCTGGACGCGGTGCGTTACGGCCGGCGGGAGGTGATCACGGGCGGAACAATGGCGCAGGCTGCCGTCTGGCTGGAGCGCCTGGCGCCCCGGGCGGTGGATCTGTACTGGACGTGGACGCTGACGCCGGACCTCCTGGCGCAGCTCTCCGCGCAGGGCGAATAAAGTCACCCCGGCTCCCACACAACAAAAACGGAGGCGCACACCGCGCCTCCGTCCGCTTTCACGTCGCCAGACTTGAAGTCTAGCGCTCCTCGATCGGCGTCCAGGTCAGGCCCAGCTCGCCGACGTACTGCGCCTTGGGACGCATCAGGCGATTCTCTGCCCACTGCTCCATGATGTGCGCGGACCAGCCCACGACCCGGCTCATGGCGAACATCGTCGTCAGCATGTCCACCGGGATGCCCACCACGTACAGGGCGATGCCGCTGTAGTAGTCCACGTTCGGGTAGAGGTTGCGCTCCACAAAGTACGGGTCGGAGCGGGCGATCTGCTCGAGGTCGTAGGCGATCTCGTAGATGCGGCCGTTGCCGGTCTTCTCCGCCAGGGTGCGGGCGTAATCGCGCAGGATGCGGGCGCGCGGGTCTTCGGTCTTGTAGATGCGGTGGCCGATGCCCATCACGCGGCGGCTGCCGGCGCGCACCTGCTGGAACCAGTCCTCCAGCGTCAGCCCGGAGTCCTGAATTTCGAGGAACATCTTCATGGCCGCCTCGATGGCGCCGCCGTGGGCGAAGCCCTTGAGCGAGCCAATGGCCGCTGTGATCGCGGAGTACATATCGCTGAGCGTGCTGGTGATGGCGCGGGAGGCGAACGTGCTGGCGTTCATCTCGTGGTCGGCCAGCAGGATCATGTAGCGGTCCACGGCCTCAATCGCCACCGGGTCAGGAGTCTCGCCGGTCGCCATGTACAGGAAGTTCTCGGCCAGCTTGAGGTCGCCGGTCTTGGGGGCCAGCGGCTCTTTGCCGTTGCGGATGCGCATCCAGGCGGCGATGATGGTCGGGATGCGGGCGGTGATCGTCAGTGCCTTCTCGCGGTTGGCTTCCGGGCTGTTGTCTTCCGCCAGGGGGTCGTACAGGCCGCTGGCGCTCACGGCGGAGCGCAGCACCGCCATCGCGTGGGCGTTCTTCGGGTAGGACTGCATGTGGGCCAGCACTTCCGGCGGCAGGGCCATGCGCGCGTTGAGGTTGCGCTTCAGCTCGGCCAGCTCGGCAGCGTTCGGCAGGCGCAGATGCCACAGCAGGTGGACGACTTCCTCGAACTGGGCGTGGGCCGCCAGGTCAGCGATGTCGTACCCGGCATAGGTCAGGCGCCCGGCCTGGCCGTCGACTTTGCTCAGCCGGCTTTCCGCGACAATAATTCCTTCCAGTCCCTTCGACACGATGGGCGTGGCAGTCATGCACTTTCTCCTTGAGGTCTACAAGAACATACAGCCGATTTTGCAGCACGGTTGCTCGCTTATTGAGATGCAAACGCGCCGGGATGGTCACATTGTGGGGCAATGGCGCGGGCCGGAATGCCGGCGGGCAGGGCTGGAGGATGCTGAATACCCTGCGGGGGATGGAGCCAGGCGGCGCTAGATGTCCTCGCTGGTGTAGTACTCGCCGCCCTTGAGCTTGCCTTTGTCCAGGTACTGGTTCATCGGCTGCTCGTCGAAATCGTTGGGGTTCATGGCCTGGTGGTAAACGGCCAGCCAGCGCGCGATCTGCTCGGCCGTGGCGTTCATTTCGTTGTCCGTCTCCCGGGTTTCATCCCGGCGCTGGCGGCGCAGGATATCTTCCTGGAGCAGGTGCGGCTGGTAGATGAAGGGCAGCACGGTCTCGCCGCCGGTGCCATCCGCCGGGTTGCGGTCGTCCGCCGCGGTCTGGATCAGGACCGTGCCGTAGTTGAGCGCCTTCTGCCAGATGCCCCGGATGGAGACGTTGACGCCCTGGATGTTGCGGATCAGGATCGTGCTCTGCTCGTCCTCCAGCCACAGCGGGCGGCGGTGAATACGGGTAACGGTCTGGGCTTCCACAATGTACTGGTCATTGTGCCAGTCCTCGTAGCGGTACCAGCCCCACACGATCATGAGGATGATGACCACCAGGAACAGCAGGAAGCGCATGAAAGGATGGACGACATTCCACGGCCATTCAGTGCCCCATGCCAGCGAGCTGATAAACGCGACCAGGGCCGCAGCCATGAAGAACATCGGGGTGAACACCGCGTTCCACATCACCAGCCAGTGCTTGCGGTAGATGACCCGGTTGCCTTCGTCAATGCGGGTGCGGATGTCCAGGTACGCGTTGATCTTAGCCAGCTTCTGCTGGATCGTGGTCTGGACGGCCTGCGGCGGGGTGGGTGGGCGCGGCGCGCCGCCGGGCTGCGGGATGTTCTCCGACGCGGTTTTGGTGAGCGTTTTGTGTCCCAGGAAGCGATCGATCTCCTCCCGGATCTTCTGCCGGGATTCGGCGGCGGTGTTGGACCTAGCACGGTTAAGCTCGGTCTTGATAACCTGGGCCAGCGCCTCCGGATTCTCGATCGTGTCAAAGACCAGCGTACCGCCGGACCCGGCGGTGGCGATCACCACATCCCCGAAATCGAGCGCCTCTGCCAGCGGCCCCACCTGGCGGCTCTGGACGGACTGGATGCTGGTCAGCGGGGCTTGCTGGCGCGATTCCTGAAAGGTGAGCAGGACGGCTTCCTCATGCACCACGCGCTGGTTGGTGACCACGAACCAGTCGTTCTTCCAGTCGAAATAGGCGTAGACGCTAAAGCCCACCGCCCACAGGATGCCCGGCACCACGCCCAGCGGGACAAGGACGACCGGCAGGAAGAGCATGTTGATCAGCAGTGGAAAGAGCACCACACCCAGCGCCAGCAGGAAGACCGTTGAGGGCAGGCCCAGGGTCAGCAGCCGCCGGAAATAGGCCCAGCGGTGGCGATGGGTATAGCGCAGCGCGATCTCGCCGCGCTGCAGCCAGGGGAAATCGACGTCCTGCACTTCCAGGCGCACATCGTCGCGCACGTTAAGGCGGGCTTTGAGCATGGGGTAGCTGCGGATGAAGCCGTCAAATTCGCGCTTGGGCAGAACGAGCACGGTTGCATCCCGCACGATGACCAGCGAGTTAGGCCGGGCCTCGTGCATAAAGAGCGATTTCTCCCCCACGAACTCGCCCGGCTCCACATCCGCGCCCTGGCGCTCGATGCTGTCCGGCCCGACGCGCAGCAGCCTGCCCCGCCCGCTGATGAACAGCACCAGGGCGAAGCTATACTCCCCCTGGCGGTAGATGTACTCCCCGGCGCGGTACTGCTCCTCGTGAAAGAGCGGCTCAACGATGGCCAGCTCGCTTTCCGTCAAATCGGAGAAGAGCGGCAGGCGGCTGATGTGGGTGATCTTTTCCGTTTTTTCCATCATGGCACAGGCCCGCGCTTCCGGCCTTCCGGACATCCGTTCAACTTCCATTGTACCCGCGGGGGGCAGGCAGGCCAATATCGGGGTGGGAACGGCTCACAGCGCCCGCGCCACCTCGATCTCATCGTGGATGGGGATGCCGTCCAACCCGATCAGGGGGATTTGCGGCTTGAGGCGGCGCGCCGCGTCCACCGCGCCGGGGTGCAGTGCCACCAGCCGGAAGCCGCGCCGCTGGTAGAAGCGCAGGGCGGGCAGGTTGTCGTTGGTCGTGATCAGCCACAGCCGCGTGCACCCGGCGGCGCGCGCCGCCGCGCTGACCGCCTCGATCAGGGCTGTGCCGATGCCCAGCCCTTCGCGCAGGCTGTCCAGCGTGACGATCTCGCAGGCTGCGCCCTCGATCCGGTACGTCACCAGCCCGGCGACCGCACCCTCCATGCGGGCGCAGAAGCCCGGCAGCGTCTCCGGTTCGTAGCGGACGCCATGCGCGATCACTTCTGGCGCGCCCCAGCGTTCGATCAGTAGCGCGCGCACCCGGTCCCGGTCAGCGGGTTCCAGCGGATGCAGGGTGAAAGATTGCATTGTGGTCGTAGCCTCCAGTCGGGCATCAGCGTTAGTGTACCCTGCGCCAGCGGCCCGCAGGCGTTGTGCCCTGCGCCAGCCTGCTGTAAACTGGAGGCAAGCTGTTGACCATGCCCCCTGACACCGGTCAGGCTGCTGGCCGGGATGAGTGGTGAAGGAAGGCGCTGGATGGGCGATCAACCATATAATGACCGGGACCCGGACGATCTGGAAGAGAATCCCACCTGGGAAGACCCGCCGTTGTTTGAGGAAGAAGCGGTCCCGCTCGGCAACACGGAAGACTACGAGATGCCCACCCGCCGGATCGTGCGGGACGATTACAGCGGGCTGGAGGAAACACGCCTGTCCGCCGCAGTGCCGGATGATCTGCCTGCGGACGAGCCGTTCCGCTACGAGGACTACGCTGACGCCGACCGGGTGCAATCCCCGCTGTTCGAAGCGGAGGAAGACATCTACCCGCCGCTGCCCGCCGACCCCGACCTGGAGGAGACGGTGCTGCGCGTGCCGCTGGATGCCGAGCGCACGCGGGTGAGCAGTCCGCCGGTTTACACGCCGCGCGCGGATATCCCCCCGTCCGGGCCGCCGGTGCAGGCCGCGCCGCTCCCGAGCCAACCGCCGATTTATGGCGGCTTCGCCGACCGCCCATCCGTGATCCCGCCGCCCATATCTGAGTCACCGTTGAAGCGCCGCCGCACCGCGCGCGAGCGCCGTGACAACGGGTTGTACTTCCCGTGGTGGTCGCTCCTGATCCTGCTGGCCGGGGTAGCCCTGGTGGCGGCGCTGATCATCATGGGCCTGAGCACGCTGGGCGGCCGCTTCCTGCCCGGCGGGGAAACCCCGGTCGTGATCGTGGTCACCTCCACGGCCACCCGCCCGGCGGTCACACCCTCCCCCACAGCGGCGGTGACGCTGGGGGCCACGCCGACCCGCCGCGCGCCGACCGCGACGACGCCATCCGCCCTGACCACGGACGCGCCACCGGAAGGCTTCTTGCGGGGCACGGTCGAATCCGTGATCACGCCCGCGCCGGAAGCGCTGGCCCTGCGTGTGGGGGTCCAGGTGGAGGTATTTGACGTCGGTGCGATCGGGCTGAACGTGCGGGAGGGGCCGGGCACGAGCTACCCGGTGCAGTTGATCGCCTCCGAAGGCAGTGTGTACGAGCTGGTTGACGGGCCGGAGGAAAGCGACGAGTACACCTGGTGGCGGATCGAGAGCGTGGACGACCCGGACATCGAGGGCTGGGCGATTGCCGAATACCTGCGCGTTGTCCGGTAGCGGTTAGCGGTCAGCGGTCAGCTATCAGCTTAAAGCAGAAGCAAGAACTGGCGACAAGCTATTGGCAGAAACGCAAAACAGCGAGCATCCGGTGGGTGCTCGCTGCCTGTTTTAGCTGACCGCTGATGGCTGAGAGTTGATCGCTTGCCCTCACCGCCAGCGGCGGTTCTGGTTGGCCTGCATCTTGGCCAGGTACGCCGTCTCCAGGTCCACGCCCAGGTAGTTCGCCAGCTTGAGCAGGTAGGCCAGCACGTCGGCCATCTCCTGCCCGATGTCCTCCAACGGCGGGGGCGGGGCCGCCTGGTCGCTCTTCGCGCCGCCGATCAGCGCCACCAGCCGGGCCAGCTCCCCGATCTCCTCCTGCAGCTTGACGAAATTCAGCAGTACATCCGGGCTGAAGTCCTTGACGGTATCCAGCCAGTGATGGAATTCCTGGTAATCGCGCAGGCGGCGCGCCCCGCCCGCCAGGTCAGGCGGCGGGGCCGGGGGTTCGGGCGCGGTGGGAGTCGCTTCCGCCTCCGCCGCAAGCTCACCGTTGAAGCCGGGCAGACTCTCCTGGCGCGGGGCGCGGCCCAGCGCGGCCAGGAGGCGGGTGATGACCTCCGCCCGGTCCTCCGGATTCGCCACGAAGTCCACGCTGTTGGCGTCCAGCACCAGGGCCGGGCCGGCCTCATACCCGGCGAAGAAGCCGTCATAGGCGCGGCGCAGGCTGTCGATGTAGTCGCGCTCCATGTTGCGCTCGTAGGGGCGGTCGCGCAGGGCGATGCGCTGCATCAGCCGGTCGGTATCCGCGCGCAGGTAGACGAGCAGATCGGGCGTTTCCACCTGCTCGGCCAGCGCCGAGTGCACCCGCTGGTACATTTCCAGCTCATCACCGGAGAGGTTCACGCTGGCGAACAGGGCATCCTTGGCGAAGATGTAGTCGCTGACCAGCGGGCGGCTCATCAGCCGCAGCGAGCGCTGCTGGTGGTAGCGGCTCAGGAGGAAGAAGATCTGCGTCTGGAAAGCGTAACGGGCGCGATCCTCATAGAAGCGGCTGAGGAACGGGTTTTCCTCAAAGACCTCCATCACCAGCGTGCCGCCCAGCTCCGGCTGGAGCAGGCGGGCCAGGGTGGTTTTGCCCGCGCCGATCACGCCCTCGATTGCCACGTATGTCATCAGTCCGCTGCCCTCGCCTGAACGCTGCCGGTCGGCAGATACCGCGTGTGCGGCCATTGTAGCACAGGCCGGGCCGGGTGATTGAAGTGCAATAGGGCACGGATTTACACGGAGCGAACACAGATTCGCACGGATAAAGCATAAAGCGCTATCAGGAATCAGAACGCCCGCCGTTCCGGGCGGAGCGGCGGGCGTTTGGAGGAGCGCCGCGAACGACGCTAGAAGGCGAAGTGGATCGCCTGCCCGGCGACGATGTACCACGTCACCAGCAGGGCGCACACGAACGCGCCCACGTAGACGCGCCCGGTCTTGTGCAGGAAGTAGGTGAGCAGCAGGGCCACAATCGCCATGATCGGGACGAACTGGAAGGCGACGATAGTCAGCAGCGGCTCGGCCAGGGGCATCACGCCGCCGCTCAGCAGCGGGACGTACTGGATCAGCAGCAGGCCCACGAACCCCACGACCAGCAGCGCCACGTTGATCAGCAGCGCATTGCGCAGGCCGATCGGCTTGCCCTGGGCATCCACCCGGCGCAACTGGCCCATCAGGACGGTGCTGAGCACCAGGAAGAAGGCCCCGAAGAACGGCAGG
>CAZGYW010000115.1:0-7389 GCA_964530495.1 uncultured Anaerolineae bacterium | reverse complement strand
GCGGGATGCCGTCCAGGATGAAGCGGCCCAGGGTCTTGTTGTCGGCGGCCATCGGACGCTCGCCCTGCAGGACGTGAATCTCGACCTGCGTCTGGCTGTCTGCCGCGGTGGAGAACACCTGGCCCTTCTTGGCCGGGATCGTGGTGTTGCGCTCAATGAGCGGGGTCGCCACGCCACCCAGCGTTTCAATGCTGAGGGTCAGCGGGGTGACGTCCAGCAGCAGCACGTCCTTGACATCACCGGTGAGAACGCCGGCCTGGATGGCCGCGCCAACGGCCACAACTTCGTCAGGATTAACGCCCTTATGCGGCTCTTTGCCAAAGAACTTCTTGACCGCTTCCTGGATGGCGGGCATGCGTGTCATGCCACCGACCAGGACGACCTCGTCAATATCGGCCTGCTTGAGGCCGGCATCATTCAGGGCGGACTGGCACGGCCGGATGCTGCGCTCGACCAGGTCTTCCACCAGCGACTCCAGCTTGGCGCGGGTCAGCATGATGTTGAGGTGCTTGGGGCCGCTGGCATCCGCCGTGATGAACGGCAGGTTGATGTCGGCGGTCATGGTGCTGGACAGCTCGATCTTGGCCTTTTCGGCGGCTTCCTTCAGACGCTGCAGGGCCTGACGGTCCTGGCGCAGGTCAATGCTGTTTTCTTTCTTGAACTCGTTCGCGATCCAGTCGATGATGCGCTGGTCGAAGTCGTCACCGCCGAGGAAGGTATCGCCGTTGGTGCTGCGCACTTCGAACACGCCGTCGCCCACGTCCAGGATCGAGATGTCGAACGTGCCGCCGCCCAGGTCGTACACCGCGATGGTTTCGTCCTTCTTCTCGCCCAGGCCGTAAGCCAGGCTGGAGGCGGTCGGTTCGTTGATGATGCGCTTGACTTCCAGACCGGCGATACGACCGGCGTCCTTGGTGGCGTTGCGCTGGGCATCGTTGAAGTACGCCGGGACCGTGATCACGGCCTCGGTAACCGGGCTACCCAGGTAGGCTTCCGCGTCCGTCTTGATCTTCTGCAGGATCATGGCGGAGATTTCCGGCGGGCTGTAGGCCTTGTCGCCCAGGTGCACGCGCACGTCACCGTTCGGGGCGGCGGAGACCTTGTAGGGCACGACGCTCAGCGCCTTCTGCACTTCCGGATCGGTGAACTTGCGGCCCATGAAACGCTTGACGGAGAAGATTGTGTTCTCCGGGTTGATGACGGCCTGGTTACGCGCCACCTTGCCAACAAGGCGCTCGCCTTTGCTGTTGATGGCAACAACCGACGGAATCAGGCGGCCGCCCTCCGCCGACGGGATAACCGTCGCTTCGCCGCCTTCCATGACAGCGACGACGGAGTTGGTGGTGCCCAGGTCAATGCCGATGATTTTTCCCATTGTGTTTGTGTCTCCTGCTGATGTTATGGTCTCAAACCGTTACACGTAATCCAGAGTTGACGTTCAGCGGGCCACCCGGACCATCGCCGGACGGAGCACTTTGTCCCCGTAGGCGTAGCCTTTTTGCAGGACGGTCGTGACATGCCCGCTTTCGGCGGAGCTGTCTTCATCCACACCCACGGCTTCATGCCGGGTGGGGTCGAAGGCTTCGCCCAGTGGAACAATTTCCTGCAGCCCATTGCTCTGCAGCAAGGTGCTGAACTTCTCGCCGATGAGCCTGACGCCCCTGGCCCAGGTGTGGTCATTCAGGTCGCCCGGCGTGTTTTCCATTGCCCGGTTGAAGTCGTCAATCACGGGCAGCAAGCGCGCCAGGGTGGCAGCGCGTGTTTCCTGGGCAAGCTCCTCACGCTCGCGTTCGATGCGCTTGCGGTAGTTGGCGAACTCGGCACGGGCACGCTGCCAGCCATCCAGATACTCAGCCGCTTCAGCACGGGCTTTCTCCAGGGCCGCTTCCAGCTCAGCCATCCGATCCGCCGCCAGGTCCGGGGCGCTTTCCACCGTTTCAACCTCCGGGGTGGTTTCCGGCATGTCCGGGTTTTTGTTCGTCATATCCTGCTGATGGTTCACGATCACGCTCCAAAAATGCGTTCTGGCACTTACGCGCCTGAAATGCTAAACAGGAGTTTAGCGCCTGTCCAATAGAATAACGTTAACAATCCAGCAGAAACGCATAAATGTCGGGCGTTATGTGCGTGACTCAGGAGGACGAGGAGGCTCCCTCTTCGCCGTAGATGCCGATCATGAGGTTGCTCATCACATCGGACATGTAACGCACGGCGCTGATGACCCGCCCGTAGCTCATCCGTGTCGGGCCCAGCACGCCCAGCGTGCCGGTCGCCTGCCCGGCGATGCCGTAGCGGCCCAGGACGATGCTGAGCAGGCTGATGTCGTCCCAGCGGCCTTCGCCGGCGATCACGACCCGGATGTTGCCTACCGCCGGGTTCGCCTCCGCGATCACGTCCTCCAGGATGGACTGGCGCTCCAGGACGCGGATGGCCTGCTCGGCGCCCTCGTGCTCGCCAAACCGGCTCAACAGCTCGGTCAGGCCATCGCGGTAGAAGACCTGGTGCGGCCGGTCGACTTCCTCCATCAGGTCGATGACCAGGGCGATGATTTCCTCGTCCAGCAGCGGCAGGTCGAGCAGCCGGTCGCGGATCTGGCGGGCGGGCAGGCCCTGGGCCAGCCGGGTCAGGCGGGCGGCGGTCTCGCTCAGCTTGTCCTGCGTGATCGGCTCGGCCAGGGTGAGCATGCGCTGGCGCACTTCGCCGTTGTGCAGGACGAGCACCAGCAGCACCAGCCGCCCCTGAGTGGCGATCAACTCCAGGTGCTTGAAGCGGTTGACCGCGCTGTAAGGGGCTGTCACCAGGGAGGCGCCGCGCGTCGTCCGGGCGAGGATCGCGGCCGCCAGGCGCATCCACTGTTCCAGGTCCAGCGGGGCCTGGTGAAACTGGTGGGCGATCGTCCGCCGCTCGACCGTGCTGAGCTGGTCACTGCCCGCCGAGTGCTGGACGAAGTGGCGGTAGCCCTTTTCGGTGGGGATGCGCCCGGCTGACGTATGTGGTGAGGTGATGTAGCCGAGGGCTTCGAGCTGCCCCATCTCATTGCGGATGGTGGCCGAGCTGACGCCAAGGGCCCTGACCAGCGACTTGGAGCTGACGGGATACCCGGATTCAATGAAGGTCTTGATGATCAGCTCCAGCGTGTTCTTCTGGCGCTCGGTCAGTTGTTCGGAGGGTGGTGGGGCATCGGTGGTCATTGTTCATCCCTCAGTCAGGGCGCTTTAGCACTCTGTGCACGAGAGTGCTATCGGCAGCATGGTTTCATGATACCATGCGGCGGGGGGTGCGTCAAAGCGCAGCAGGGTTGGCCCGGCTGACCGGGTGGTGGGCAGGCGGGGGCGGCCAGTCCAGCCCGATGTAACCTTGACACCCGGCGCGCATCCAATAGGATAGTGTGCATTCACTGTCCCATACTTCAGGAGATGATTGTAATGGCTGATACCAAAGCCTTTGATGTGACCGATACCACGTTCCAGCAGGATGTACTGGAGTCGGAACTGCCCGTGCTGGTGGATTTCTGGGCGGAGTGGTGTGGCCCGTGCAAGATGATCGAGCCGCATGTGCTGGCCCTGGCGGCGGAATACGATGGCAAGCTGCGGGTGGGCCGCCTGGACGCGGACGCCAACCCGAACACGATGTACGAATATGGGATCATGGGCATCCCGACCCTGATTTTGTTCAAGGGCGGGCAGGCCGTTGAGCGCCTGACCGGTTACATGCCCAAGGATCGCATTGTGAGCAAGCTGGAACACCACCTGAGCTAACCCGGCCCGGGACCTCCACACAATGAAGCGCAACCGAACGCATCCAGCCGGTTGCGCTTTTTGTTACTGGTAATTGGGCAGCTTTTACAGAAAAGTCCGGAAAGACGAACGCCGCAACCGATAGCCTTTTTACCGCGATTCCTGTACACTGATGATGTCAGGCTATCATCGCCGCCACCATCCTCGCCTGGCAGGCATACTGTGTCCACAAGTTGGAGGAGAGAGGGTGTTGATGAATCGCAAGGTGCTGTTGATTCTCTTTACCCTGGTCGCCATGCTAATGACGGCCAGCGGCGGATTCGCCCAGGACGACGAGTTTGTGTTCGGTATGGTCCTCGTCGGCCCCCGCAACGACCATGGCTGGAGTGAAGCTCACTACACCGCCGGGCAGTACGTGGAAGCCAACATTCCCGGCTCGCGCATGGTGTTCTACGAGAGCCTGAATGCGGCTGATGCGCCGGAGACCACGCTGGAAATGGTCGTGGAAGAGATGCTGGCCGAAGGCGCGCAGATCATCTTTACCACCTCTGATGACTTCGAAGAAGACACATTTGCGGTTGCTCAGAAGTTCCCCGACGTACTTTTCGTCAATGTCTCCGGTGACGACGCCCTGACCGGCGAAGCGCCCGCCAACCTCAGCAATGTGATGGGCAATATGGAGATTGGCAAGCAGATCGCCGGCTGTGCCGCCGCCCTGGCGACGGAAACCGGCAAGATCGGCTATATTGGGCCGCTGATCAATTTTGAGACTCGCCGCCTGGCGGCCAGCGTCTACCTGGGCGCGCGCTACTGCTACGAGAACTACCGCGGCCTGAACCCGGATGACATCCAGTTGAGCGTGACCTGGATCGGCTTCTGGTTCAACATCCCCGGCGTGACGCTTGACCCGACTGAGGAAGTCCAGCGCTTCATCGATGGCGGCGCGGATGTTGTCATCAGCGGGATTGACACGACCGAGGCGCTGGTGGTGGCCGGCCAGCGGGCGGCCGAGGGCCAGAAGGTGTGGGCCATCACGTACGACTATGCCGATGGCTGCGCCGAAGCACCGGACATCTGCCTGGGTGTTCCGTACTTCAACTGGGGCCCGACCTATGTTGAGATCATCAACACTGTCAAGGCCGGCGAATACGAGCAGTTCTGGACCTGGAACCCGCCGTATTTCGAAGACATCAATGACAAGGACCAGACCGCGGTCGGCTGGGTACACGGCGATGGCCTCACCGACGAACAGGTCGCCCAGCTGGATGAGTTCATTGCCATGATCGGCGAGAGCGATCCGGGCGTCCTGACCAGGGACAACATCGATACCGAAGGCATCCAGATCGGGCTGTGGGTCGGCCCGCTGAACCTGCAGGACGGCACGCCGCTGGTCGAGGAAGGCCCGGTGCCGCCGCGCGATGTCTGGTATCTGCCCCAGCTTCTGGAGGGCATCACGGGCGATAGCTCCGCTCAGTAAACGCGTACAGTCCATGATAGCGGCGACCACCTTAACCGGTGGTCGCCCTTTTCACGGGCGGCGTCTGGTGCCCGTCGCTGCGTAACTGCCAGGAGTCGTTATGAGCGTTGAAGTCCGCAACATCAACAAGACTTTCGGCCCGGTACACGCTAATCAGGATATCACCCTCAGTTTTCAGGATGGCCGGATCTACGGCATCCTGGGCGAGAATGGCGCGGGAAAATCCACCCTGATGAAGATTCTCTCCGGTTTCTACCGGCTCGACAGCGGCGAAATCCGCGTGGATGGGCGGCCGGTGGCGTATTCGACGCCGGAAGGGGCGATTGCCGCCGGGATCGGGATGCTGGCCCAGGACCCGCTGGATGTAGGTCCGTTCACGGTGCTGGAGAACTTCGTGTATGGGATGCCGGGCGGCGTGCGGCCGAACTGGACTGCGGCCCGCAGCAGCTTCCAGGAGATCGCGTCGCGCCTCGGGTTTGCGCTTGACCTGCACATGCCGATTGAGCGGTTGAGCATCGGCCAGCGCCAGGAGCTGGAGATCATCCGCCTGCTGGCGCTGGGGGTGCGCGTTCTGATCCTGGACGAGCCAACCACCGGGATTTCCGCCGAGCAGAAGGACATCCTGTTCCGGTCCCTCAAGCGGCTGGCCAAAGATGGACTGACCATCCTCTTCGTCTCTCACAAGCTGGAGGACGTGCTCGACCTGTGCGACGAAGTGGCTGTGCTGCGCCTGGGCAGGCTGGTCGGCCAGGCTGACCTGCCGGTGACCACGAATGCCCTGGTCGCCATGATGTTCGGTCAGGAACTGGCGCCCGCTTCCCGCCGGGATGTGACGCTGGGTGATACAGTGCTGGAAGTGACCGATCTGCACATGGTGAGCGAGCGGGTGACGCTGGCCGGCTGCCACCTGAAGGTCTGCGCCGGGGAGGTCATTGGCCTGGCCGGGCTGGATGGGAGCGGGCAGCAACTCCTCACGCGGGCCTGTGTGGGGCTGGCCAAACCCCTGGGCGGGCATGTTCTGGTGGGAGGGCGCGATCTGACCGGCCGGGCTTATCGTGACTTCCTGAGCGCGCAGGTGAGCTTTGGCGCAGCCGGGCGGCTGGAGGAGGGGCTGGTGGCCGGCCTGACCCTGACCGAGCACTTCATCCTGGCCGACCCGACCCAGAAGGGCTGGATCGACCGCGAGCGCGGCCGGCGCATCACGGCGGAGCGCATCCAGCACTATCATGTCTACGGGCGGCCCGACAGCCCGATCGAGACGCTTTCCGGCGGGAACCAGCAGCGTGTGTTGATGGCGCTGATGCCTGCCGCGCCGCGCGTGCTGGTGCTGGAGCATCCCACCCGTGGACTGGATGTTGAATCGGCACGCTGGATCTGGGAGCAGTTGCTGGCCCGGCGCGCGGACGGCACGGCCATCCTGTTCACCAGCGCCGACCTGGATGAGATCGTCACCTACAGCGACCGGATCCTCGTATTCTACGCCGGGCAGGTGGTGGAAGTGCCGGATGCGCGGCGGACGACCGTGGATGAACTCGGCCACCTCATCGGCGGGCAGCGGCTCAGCGGGGAGGCGGCCTGATGAGCACACGATCGACTGCACAGCGATTCGCGGGGGTTGGCGTCATCCTGTTCTCAATCGGCCTATCGCTGGTTCTGACGGCGGTGATTGTCCTGGCGGTGGGGGCCGCGCCGGGCGAGGTCTTTGCCATGCTGACGGAAGGCATGGGCATTTCGGCCGACGGTTTCAATGTGGTGCGCTTCTCCGGCGTAGTGAATTTCTGGATACCCCTGTTCTTCGTCAGCATCGGCCTGCTGGTCACGTTCACGGCCGGCCTGTGGAACATCGGGGTGGAAGGCCAGATGGTGGTGGGGGCGGTTTTCGCCACGTGGGTGGCGCAGGAAGTCATGCTGCCCGGCCCGATCCTGGTTCCGCTGGAGATGCTGGCGGCCGGCATCGGCGGCGCGCTGTGGGCGATGCTGGTTGGGGTGCTCAGGACGCGGGGCGGCGTGCACGAGATTTTCGGGGGGGTAGCCCTCAACAACCTGGCTAACATCCTGAGCATGTACCTGATTTCCGGTCCGTGGGGCAACGAGGGCGGCAAGGCCACCCCGCCGTTCCGGCCGGAAGCGCTCCTGCAGCCGATGCACGCCGACTTCCGGGTGAGCCTGGTGGCG
>CAZGYW010000114.1:0-7401 GCA_964530495.1 uncultured Anaerolineae bacterium | reverse complement strand
CGCCCGGCCAGAGTGACCTGGTGCCCCAATCCGAAGCCACCCTTCCGCCCCGCGTGGGCTCTGGATCGCGGCTCGTGTCACACCAAGCCATCCTGGGCCAGATCACGGACAGCGGCGCGGCGGAACACTATAGCATCGTTGGCGCTGCGGGCGACACGATCACGCTGGGCGCATCCCCGGTAGAGAGCAGCCCGGTCATCCCCCACCTGACGCTCTACGCCCCGGCCGGAGATGTTCTGGCAGAGGTGGCTGCATCCGCCACTGCTGGCAGCGCCATCGCCTCTGGAATCGTGCTCCCCGCCACGGGGGCGTATGTTGTTTACGTGCGCGATGCAAACAACACCGCGATCGGGCTGTACCAGTTAGCATACGGATTTGGCCTGACCATGCGCGCCAGCCAGCAGCCCAGTCCAGTGCCAGATGAAGCGCAAACCGGCCTGCTGGTGGAGCCTGCCACGCAGGATCGCTGGCCAGTCAGCCTCAACATCGGCGACATCATCAGCGCAGCGGTCGTGGTCGATGATGCCAGCGGGCTCGATCCGGCCCTGCAGCTCATCTCACCCGGCGGTCAGATCATCTACGAGGATGACAATGGTGGAGGTGGGAGAAACGCCGCCCTGCGGCAGGTGATCGCCCCGGCAACCGGCCTTTTTTATCTGGCCGTAACCCCTGCAAGGCAGGACTCCTACGGGTCCTACACCCTGATCTGGCGCTACGATGCGCGCGCGCCTACCCCTGCTCCCTGAAAACGAACGACCCGGATTGATTGCCGGGCCGCGCGGATGATTTCCTGCGTTGCGAAAGATGACTGGATTATCTACCAGCCGTGCTCCAACCGGATGATCAGACGCTCCGGCATATCGGCGGCATACATGCGCTGCTGGACATCAGCCACGTTATACGCCACCCGGCGGTGCTCAAACACCGCGTTGTCGATGTCCAGAATGCCATACGCTGCCAGCGGATTCGAGTCACGCGGCTGGCCGACCGAGCCAGGGTTAATGATCTGGCGGTGGCCATTCAGCCTGCGCCCGCGCTTGTAAACCGGTGGGAATACTTCAGTATCCCCCCGTTCGTTGACCATCTCAAAAACGACGGGCGTATGCGTGTGCCCCACGAGGCAGTAGGGCGTCTCAAAGTGCGGGAAATTGAGCGCGGCTATGAGCGAATCCAGAATGTACTCCCAGACAGGCTCGCGCGGGCTGCCATGTACCAGCGTATACGGCCCGATCACGAAGGTCGTCGGCAAAGCCGCCAGGTATTCCGTATTGTCCGGGCGTAGAGTCTCTGCAGTCCAGGTCACAGCACGGCGCGCATCCGCGTTGAACGTCCGAATATCCAGCCGGCCCAGCGCCGCCCAGTCATGATTGCCCGCCAGACACAGATGCGGCAGTGAGCGCAGCAGATCAACACACTCGTTCGGATCCGGACCATACCCAACGACATCCCCCAGACACCAGACATAATCCCAGTCACCCTTGGAATCGTCCATCACCGCCTTGAAAGCGGTCAGGTTGGCGTGAATGTCAGAGAGCACGAGGACGCGCATCGAGCCTTGAGTCCTTCTACCAGGTTCGGAGAACGTGCCGATGTTACCACGCTTTACAGCACGAGGCTACTGTGGGTTCAGGTTGCAGAAGAAACGCCCGCCAGCAATGCTGACGGGCGTTCATTCCAAACAGGTTCACGAAGCCAGCAGGTAGGGTCCTACTTGGCAGCGGCGAGCATCTGGTACTGCTCCCAGCGATCGATGATGTCGTGGTGGATCAGGTTGGCCAGGACAGCAGCGCGATCCGGATCGGACTTCCGCAGAAGGTTGAACCGGTTCTGCTTGTACATGAAGTCTTCCAGACCCTCGATGTCCATCTTGGAGTCCAGGTTGAACGGGTTCTTGCCCTCCTCCACCGCCGGATTGTAGCGGTACAGCGGCCAGAAGCCACTTTCAACGGCTTCCTTCTGGATGTCAAGACCCTTCGCCATATCGATGCCGTGCGCGATACAGTGCGTGTAGGCAATGAGCAGTGACGGCCCCTGCCAGGCTTCCGCCTCGCGGAAGGCCCGCACTGTGTGGGTCATATTGGCGCCCATCGCGATCTGGGCGACGTACACGTTGCCATAGTTCATGGCCATCATGCCCAGGTCCTTCTTGCGGGAGGGCTTGCCGGCCGCGGCGAACTTGGCCACTGCCGCCCGCGGGGTGGCCTTGGATGCCTGACCGCCCGTATTGGAGTACACAGCGGTATCCAGCACCAGGACGTTGACGTTAAGGCCGGAGGCCAGCACATGGTCCAGGCCGCCGTAACCGATGTCGTATGCCCAGCCATCGCCGCCAAAGATCCACACGCTCTTCTGGACGAGGTAGTCCGCTACCGAGAGCAACTGCTTTGCGCCCTCGCTGTTGTCCTGCGCCAGCAGCGCCTTGAGCTGCTCCACGCGGGCACGCTGGGCCTCGATGCCCTCCTGATTCTGCATATCAGCATCACGAATGGCCACCAGCAATTCGCGCTCACCGGGCATCGCCTCAATCGCGTAGCCAAGCAGCTCGGAGGCATACTCCGCCATCTTGTTGACGGTCAGGCGCATGCCCATGCCGAACTCCGCGTTATCTTCGAACAGAGAGTTCGACCAGGCCGGGCCCCGGCCATCCGCGCGCTTGGTGTACGGCGTGGTCGGCAGGTTGCCGCCGTAGATGGATGAGCAGCCGGTGGCGTTGGCGATGATCATACGGTCGCCGAAGAGCTGGGTAGCCAGCTTGATATACGGCGTTTCACCGCAGCCGGCACAGGCGCCCGAGAACTCAAACAGCGGCAGCACAAACTGCGAACCCTTGACCGTGAACCGGTTGAACAACGCCGGGTCCGGGTCCGGGATGGAGAGGAAGTATTCGAAGTTCTTGGCTTCCGCTTCACGCAGCGGGGGCTGGTCGGCCATATTGATGGCCTTACGGTCAGACTTAACGCCGTCAACCTTCGCAAACGCCGGGCAGGCTTCAACACACAGATGGCAGCCAGTGCAGTCTTCCGGCGCAACCTGAACCGTGTACTTCATCCCGGCGAACTCGCGCCCGCGGGCATCCGTGGACTTGAAGGTCCGCGGAGAATTGCCATTCGCATACTCCGCAGCGTAGACCTTTGTCCGGATCGCGGCATGCGGGCAGACAAACGAACACTGGTTACACTGGATGCAGACGTCCGGTTCCCAGACCGGAATCTCGGTTGCAACGTTACGCTTCTCGTACCTGGTCGTACCCGTCGGGAAGGTGCCGTCAACGGGCATCGCAGATACCGGCAGCAGATCGCCACGATTGGCGATGATCTCAGCAGTCACGTTGCGCACAAACTCCGGTGCGGTGGCCGGAACCGGCTCCAGAATCCGGTGCGGACTGGCCGCCTCGGCCGGAACCTTGACCTCCTGAATGCGCTCCTTGGCCAGCGAAGCAGCCCGGATGTTCATATCGACAACAACCTTGCCCTTGTTGCCGTAGGTATCTTCGATGGCCAGGCTGATCATGCGCTCAGCTTCATCCTCCGGCAGCACGCCGGAGATCGCGAAGTGCGCGGCCTGCATCGTTGTATTGATGCGTCCGCCGAGACCAAGCGATTTGGCGATGCCCAGCGCGTCAATCACGTAGAACCTGGCCTGCTTCTCGATGAGCGCCTTCTGGACTTCGATCGGCATCTGGTCCCAGACTTCATCAGCGCTGTACGGGCTGTTCAGCAGGAACGTGCCACCCTTCTTCAGGTAGCTCATGATCTCGTAACGCTCGAGGAAGTGGAAGTGGTGGCAGGCCAGGAATCCGGCTTCCTTGATGAGATACGGGCTGCGAATCGGCTGCCGGCTGAACCGCAGGTGCGAAATCGTGATCGAGCCGGATTTCTTCGAGTCGTACACGAAATAGCCCTGAGTATGGTAATCAGTCGCTTTGCCGATGATCTTGATGGTGTTCTTGTTGGCGCCAACCGTGCCATCCGCACCCAGGCCCCAGAACACTGCGCTGTGAACCCCCGCCGGCTCGCTGCTGAAGTAGTCATCCCAGTCCAGATTCGAATGAGTGACATCATCAATAATCCCGACGGTGAAGTGATTCTTGGGTTTGGCTGCGGCAAGATTGTCATACACAGCCTTTGCCATGCCGGGATTGAACTCCTTAGAGCCAAGCCCATAACGCCCGCCCACCACCAGCGGAGCCGCATCCAGCATCCCGTCCTGCACCGCTTCGTCAATAGCCGTGCGGACGTCAAGATACAGCGGCTCACCAGCAGCGCCAGGCTCCTTGGTGCGATCCAGAACCGCGATCCGCTTTACCGTCTTAGGCAGCGCCTGCACAAACGCCTCGCTGGCAAACGGGCGGTACAACCGAACTTTGACCAATCCAACCTTCTCGCCACCCTCTGCCAGCCGGTCCATGACTTCATGCGTCGTCTCAGCACCGGACCCCATGATGACAACGACACGCTCAGCATCGGGCGCACCGAAGTAATCGTACAGCCGGTAGGCGCGGCCCGTCAGACCGGCGAGCTTATCCATTGTCTCCTGGACAACGCCGGGTACCCTATCGTAGAACTGGTTGACTGTCTCGCGCCCCTGGAAGTACACATCCGGGTTCTGGGCAGTGCCGCGCATCACCGGGCGGTCAGGGCTAAGCCCGCGCGCGCGATGCGCACGCACCGCATCGTTATCGATCATGCTCCGCATTTCATCATACGAGAGTTCTTCGACCTTCTGAATCTCGTGCGAAGTGCGGAAGCCATCGAAGAAATGCACAAATGGCACACGCGCCTTCAAGGTCGCCGCGTGGGCAACCAGCGCCATGTCCATCGCTTCCTGAACATTTGCCGAAGCCAGGAACGCAAAACCGGTCGCCCGCGCCGCGCCGATATCCGAGTGGTCACCAAAAATAGACAGCGCCTGGGCAGCCAGCGAGCGCGCCGCCACATGGAACACCGTCGGGATCAACTCACCGGCGATCTTATACATATTCGGGATCATCAGCAGCAGGCCCTGCGACGCTGTAAACGTCGTGCTCAGCGCACCTGCAGTCAGCGCCCCGTGCACCGCACCCGCGGCGCCGCCTTCGGCCTGCATCTCAACGACCGTAGGGACGGTCCCCCAGATATTCTGTTCGCCGGCTGCCGATTTTTCGTCAGCAACCTCACCCATTGGCGAGGATGGCGTAATCGGGTAGATCGCAATAACTTCGCTCACCGCATGCGCCACATGTGCGGCCGCGGTATTGGCATCAATGGTGACGTACCGACGAGTCTCTTTTTCAGCCATGTTTACCCTTCCTAGCTGCTCGAGCACAGAATCCGCCATATTCGACACCCTACCTTAACATTGCAACTTCTTTCCCATAAGTGAAAAATAGCATGACTTTAGTGTCAGTTATCACTATATGATCAGGCACTTGCCGGTATAGAGTAGAATTGGTCAGGTACAGGTCGTGAACGGCCAACCGATGCGCACAGCGTCTGTGGATAGGCCCTTTCCAAGGAGATAATTGATGCCCAATTTGAAGACCACTTACATGGGGATTGAGATCGCCAGTCCCGTGATCGTGGCGGCAAGCTCGATTTCCAGCTACGTTGACCGCGTCCAGATGGCGCAGAGCGCCGGGGCCGGCGCGCTCGTGATCCGGTCGCTCTTTGAAGAGCAAATCGCCCTTGACCAGTTGCGTATGGAAGAAGCGCTGGCGGTTGGCAGCGAAAGCTACGCGGAGGCGACATCGTACTTCCCCGAGGTCGATCATGGCGGCACGAAGGAACACCTGATGTGGGTGGAGAAAACCCGCAAAGCCGTCAGCATGCCCATCTTCGCCAGCCTGAATGCCGTCTCCCCCGGCGCGTGGGTCACCTATGCCAGACAGCTCGCTGATACGGGTGTCAACGGCCTGGAAGTCAACTTCTATGTCGTTCCAACCAATCCCAACGAGCCGGCCAGCGTCATCGAGCAGCACCTCTACGATGTTGTCGCCAGCGTACGGCAGGAAGTCTCCCTGCCCATCGCGGTCAAGCTCAGCCCGTTCTACACGTCACCGGCCAACGTCATCAAGGAGCTTGAGGCTCGCGGCGCCAACGCGGTTGTGCTGTTCAACCGCTTCCTCCAGCCTGATATCGATCCGGATACCGAGACGCTCGTCAACGAGATGGTGCTCAGCACCCCGGCGGAACTGCGCGTCCCCCTGCGCTGGGCTGCCCTGCTCTACGGCCGCACAACGCTGGACATCGCAGTAAACTCCGGGGTTCACACCGGGCGGGACGCCGTGAAGGCGCTGCTGGCCGGGGCGAACGTCGTTCAGGTCGCTGCCACGCTACTGAAGAATGGCATCCCCTATCTCTCCACCATGCAGCTCGACATCCAGAACTGGATGACCGAGAAGGGTTACGCGACCGTGGAGGACTTCCGCGGCAAGCTCAGCCAGAGGAAGTGCGACGATCCGTTTGCCTTTGAGCGCGCCCATTACGTCCAACTGCTGTCCAGGGCGAAGTAGTCGTTCCGAGCCTCACATCAGCACACCCCGACGCGCCGGGCAACCCACCCGGCGCGTTGCGATCTCCCCCTGATCGATCATCAACAATCCCGCCACATCATAGTGCGTGGCAGCTACTTGACACAGCCATCCAATCAGCCGTATAGTAAGAAAGTAACCCGGTTTAGTAACACGAGTTACCTGGAATATAGCCATAGTTTTCGACCACGATCTGAGTTTGGAAATGCAGCAGAAGCGGGTCACAATGCAGCAGGTTGCTGATAGGGCGGGCGTATCACGCACAACGGTGTCGTTTGTGCTCAACAACACCCCGAATGTCAGCATCTCGCCCGAGACCCGGGCGCGCATCTATCGCGCTGCCGCAGAGTTGAAATATGCTCGGGATTTCGCTGCGCACTCCCTGGCCACCGGCCGTTCTCATACGATTGGCTGCGTTCTGCGGCAAACTCCGCAGGAACTCCTCGTTAACGCATTTCTGGGCGGTCTGCTGGGCAGCGTTGAGGAAGCGATCCGCCAGCAGGGATACCACATCCTGTTTGAGGCAGTGAGCCACGACCTGGATGCCGGGGCCTATACCAACCTGGTCCGGAGTCAGCGCGTTGATGGCCTGCTGATTTCAGGGCCGATCATCAACGATCATGAGTTGCTGACCCTCTTTGAGGAACACATCCCGATCGTCATCCACGGCACACCCGATGCGGAACCGTTGTATAGTGTAGATGTCGATAACAGAGCAAGTGCTCGCATGCTGGTCGAGCACCTGATCGACCTCGGCCATCAACGGATCGCTCATATCACCAACGGCCCCCTGACGTACACGGCCAGCCGCGATCGGCTGGCAGGTTACCGTGCCGCTATGGCCGCAGCCGGACTCGCCGTGCGCGAGCATGACGTACAACTGAATGCCAGCT
>CAZGYW010000113.1:0-7406 GCA_964530495.1 uncultured Anaerolineae bacterium | reverse complement strand
GCCCGCTGCGGACGGTCGCGGCCACGTCCCCGCCCTGCGCGCCAACCCCCGGCACGAGCAGCGTCATCTCGCCCACGATCTCGCGGATGCGGGCCAGCTCGGCCGGATAGGTCGCCCCGGCCACCAGCAGGCAGTTGCTGCGCGCGTTCCACTCGTCACGCACCTGCGCCGCCACAAGCTCCCACAGCGGTCGGCCGTCCACCACCAGATCCTGGAACTCACCCGCCCCGGGGTTGGAAGTCCGGCACAGGATGATGCAGCCTTTGTCCTCCCGCGCCAGGAAGGGGGCCAGCGCCTCGCGGCCCAGGTAGGGGTTGAGCGTCACGCTGTCGAAGCCGAGCGTGTCGAAGATCGCGGTCACGTAGCCTGCGTTGGTGGAGCCGATGTCCGCCCGCTTGGCATCGCAGATGGTGAGGATGTCGGGATGGCGCTCGCGCAGGTAGGCAAGCGTCAGCGCCAGGTCGGTGATGCCCGCCTCCCCGCGCGCCTCGTAGAAGGCCATGTTGGGCTTGTAGGCGCTGGTGCAGGGATGCGTCTGCTCGATGATCCAGCGGTTGAAGGCGAACTGCGGATGCGGATCGGCCCGGAAGCGCTCCGGCAGCCGCCCAAAATCGCTATCCAGCCCGACGCACAGCAGCGAGTCGACCGCGTCCACGCGGCGCTCCCATTTCTCGAGTATCGCGCTCATGCCGCCCCCTCCCCGCCCGGCCAGTGATGCGGATCCGCCAGCCAGGCCTGCACCAATTCAAGCTCCTCCGCGCCACAGTAGCCGCCGTCAAACGCCTGCTCGGCGATGCGCGCGAACGGCGTCAGCGGGTGGAGCGCCACGTCCTCCGCCGCGAACGCCGCCCACGCCTCCGCGAAACCGTAGGTGGTGATGCACAGGCAGTCGGTCACGGTCGCGCCCGCCTCGCGCAGGGCGATCACGCCCGCCAGGCTGCTGCCCCCGGTGGTGACCAGGTCCTCCACCAGCAGGACGCGCTTGCCTGCCACGTCGCCGCCCTCGATCTGGCTCTTCAGCCCGTGATCCTTGGCTTCCTTGCGGACGAAGACCGAGGGCGCTCCCAGCAGGTAAGCCAGCGCCGCGCTGTGGGGGATGCCCGCCGCCGCGATCCCGGCCAGGGCATCGAAGGCCAGCCCCTCGGCGGCGATGACCTGCTCAAAGCCCTCAATCACCAGCCGCCACTGTTCCGGCCAGAACGGCAGGCGGCGGTTATCCACATACACGGGCGACAGGATGCCGGACTTGAACGTCACCGGCTGGCGGGGGGTAAAGACCACCGCCCGGATTTCCAGCAGGGCGCGGGCAACCGCGACTTCCAGGCATTCGGTTGGCATCAGACCATCCTCCAATGGAGTTTTGAGTTTTGAATGTTAAATTCTAAATTAAGAGCAGAAAGGCGAGAGGGCGGCGCGCCAACGGTCTTCCTGTTTTTAACTCAAAACTCAGCACTCAAAATTCAACACTGATTCAGCTTTCAGCCTGGATCAGCGCCGCCGCGAACGGGCCGCGATAGACCAGGGCCGACCAGTATTGCGCTGCCGGGGCGCCGAACGCGCGGAAGGTCGCCCCATCCGTCACGCCGCCGCAGCCGATCACGTCGACCGTTCCCGCACCATCCTGCGCAGCCCGCAGCATCTCCGCTGCGGCCCGCAGCGCCTCCGCTGCGGCAACCGCATGCGCATGCAGCAACCCACCACCAACCCCCGCTGCCAGCGCCGCATCCTCCGGTGAGGGCATGGCCAGCGTGTTGGTGGCGATCACGGCCCGCACGCCCACCCACGCGAAGACGCCCATCAGCGCCGCGTACTGCTCCGCCGCCAGCCCCGGCCCGACCTTGACCCACAGCGGGATGCCCCGCCCGGCCTGCGCTTCGGCGGCACGCAGGTAATCGACCGCCGCGCCGCACACCTGCGCCGCGCTGCCGGCGGTCTGGTGGCCACCGGGATCGTCCCCGGTGTTCGGGCAGCTCAGGTTGAGCGTGAACCACGCCGGGAAGACGCCGCGGTCAATGAAGGCCCCCAGCCCGGCCAGCACTTCCTCGGCCTGCCGGGCCGGGTCGTCCACGCCGGGGCTGACCGCGATGTTGATCCCGAACTGGCGGGGCAGGCTGTGGTGGCGCGCCGCCAGGAATGCCGCTGCCGCATGCACGCCGGGGTTTTTGAGGCCGACCCGATTCTGGGTGGAGCCGGAGGCCACATCCCGCCAGAGGACCGTCCCCGGGTTGCCGGGACGCGGCCAACGCGTGAACGAGCCGAACTCCACCACCCCGGCCATGGCCGGGATCGCGCGCCAGCCCGGCATGATGTTCCGCCCGTGCCGGACGGCGGCCAGCGCCGACTCCTCATGCACAAACCCGTCGCCCTTGACTAACCCGGCGGCCAGGATCAACGGGTGCTCCAGCAGCACGCCGCCGACCTCCACCGGGCAGGGCGGCATCATCGTCCGGCGCAGCGCGGCCAGCAGCCCGCACAGGGGCGGCATCCGGTCCAGGCGGGCCAGCAGCGCCAGCATGTGGGTATGCGCGTCCTGGGCGGAGCCGCGGAAGATCGCCGGGCGCAGCAGCCCGGCATACCCGACCCGGTTCAGCCAGCGCAGCAGCGCACCAATCATGCCCGCCCTCCGAACACATTGCGTCCGAAGCCCGGATCGGCCAGCACCTTTTCCCCGTCAAACACCTTTGTCCCGCGAATCCAGACCTCGCGCACCCGCCCGAAGACGCGCATCCCCTCGAACGGCGTCCAGGCGCACTGCGTGCGCAGCGTTGCGGGGTTGATCGTGAACGAGTCGGCCAGGTCCACCACCGTGTAGGTTCCCTGCGGCGGCTTCAGCCCGAAGATACGCTGCGGGTTGCGGGCCACCAGCGCAGAGAGCCGTTCGGGCGTCAGGCGGCCTTCATGCACCGCCAGCCCCAGCAGCGGCAGGGTCGTTTCCAGCCCCGGCACGCCGAAGGCCGGGCGCTCGGCCGTTTTCTCCGCCACGGTATGCGGCGCGTGGTCGGACTCGATCACGTCCACCAGCCCATCCTGAACCGCCGCCCACAGCGCCGCGGCATCCGCCGGGGTCTTCAATTCCGGCTTCATCCGTCCGAAGCCGCCCAGGCGGGGGAGGTCACGCTCGGTCAGGTACAGGTGGTGCGGCGTCACGCCGATGCTGACCGGCAACCCTTCCGCTTTGGCCGCGCGCAGGAAGCCGATCTCCTCCGCGGTGCTGACGTGGCAGAAGTGCGTATGCTTGCGGTAACGGCGCACCAGATCGAGGATGTGACGGACGGTCTCGCCCTCGGCATGGACGGCGATCACCCGTCCGGCGGGCCAGGCGGCATAGTGCCGCTCGCGCAGGGCCTGGTCGTCGATCAGCAGCGTGCCGGTGGTGGCGTTGTTGTACATCTTCAGGCCGCACACCGCGTCCTGCACAACTGCGTAAGCTGCCGTGTTATCCTCCTGGCTGGCCCCGAAGTACACGCCGAAGTCGCAGCGCGCCTCCGCGCGGAGGGCAGCCAGCTTGGTCTGCAGCGCCTCCGGGGAGGTGGTGGTCGGCGGGGTATTGGGCATGTCCAGCACCGCCCAGTACCCGCCGGCCAGCGCCGCCGCCGTTTCGCTGGCGAAGGTGGCCTTGTGCGCCCATTCCATGCCGCGCAGGTGAACATGGGGGTCCACCATGCCGGGGATCGTGATCCGGGTCATCGCTACCGTCCGCTCCTGGGCCGTAACCCTGCGCCGCCGATTATACCCACAGCCCGCCGAGCACCTTGGCCAGCAGCGCCATCCGCACGAACATGCCGTTCTCCATCTGGCGGAAGTACACCGCGCGCGGGTCAGCGTCCAGCGCGTCGTGGTCTTCCGGCGTGCCCATCTCGTTCTTGCGAGGCAGCGGGTGCATCAGGATCGCCTCCGGCCTGGCGTTGACCAGCACCGGGGCGGTCATGATGAAGCGATCCTTGATCGCAAGGTAATCATCCGGATTGGCGAAACGCTCTTCCTGGACGCGCGTCCAGTAGATCACGTCGGTCTTGCCGATCACATCGCTGAGGTCGTCCGTCTCGAAGACGCTCAGGCCGTGATCCTTGACCAGCTCGATCACCTCCTGCGGCATGCGGAGCTGCTCCGGCGAGACCAGGTTGAAGCGCACCCCGCTGACCCCGTAACGCGCGATCAGCTTGGCCAGCGAATGCACCGTCCGCCCGTGCTTGAGGTCGCCCACCAGGGTGATGTCCAGGTCGCTGAGCTGGCCCTTGAAGTCGTAGATCGTGAAGGCGTCCAGCAGGGCCTGGGTCGGATGCTCGCCCACGCCGTCACCGCCACTGATCACGACCGGGCGGCGGATCACCTGCTGATCGCGGAGGCTGTCGAGGTAGTACGCGGCCTCATAGGAGGAGCCGACTTCCGGGTGGCGCAGGACGACCACGTCCGCGTAGCAGCCCACCGCGCGGATCGTGTCCGCCAGGTTCTCGCCCTTGTAGACGGAGGAGAAGCTCACACCGTTGCTGGCGGTGATCACCTGCCCGCCCAGGTGGCTCATCGCCGCCTGGAAGGACATGTCCGTGCGGGTACTGGCCTCGTAGAACAGGGTGGCCATCACCTTGCCCGCGCCGAGCTGGAGCAGGCCGCGGTCGTTCTGCTTCATGCGCTTGCGAATGGAGGCGGTGGCGTTGAAGACGGCTTCCAGGTCGCGCCGGCCAAACTGATCGACCGAGATGATGTGCTTGCCGGTAAAGTCACCATCAATCATGGGCGGTTTGTACGTTTCCACAAACCGGACGGACTGGCGCAGGTCAGCGCCTTTGAGCGTGGGTTGCTGCGACATAGTGAGTTCCCTCCCGCAAAAAAAACCACCCGATCACGGGTGGTTTGATCAACGAATAATGATAGAAACAACGCGTCCGCCGGGAAACGGCTTCCGGCGGCCTCCGCCCAGAGAATGGGAAGCCGCCCCCTCAACGCGGGCCAATTCAGCAGATGGCAGGTCACAGCGCATCACGTTCAGCGGCATCCTCATCCAGCAGTGGTCAGCGGGCCGCCGCCGGGCAACAGGCAAAAAAAACCAGGGCGGCACACCCTGGATCCGTACTTTAATGGCGAACAGGGCCTTTGTCAAGATTGATCTGGCCGCCTGCGCTCCGGCCGCAACTGAAAGACTCTCACCGCAAAGGTCGCAAAGGGAAACCGGCAAGAACGCAAAGGAAAACAGCCTTGCAATGCCTCTCCTTTGCGTTCTTGTTTGTCTTTTCTTGGCGATCTTTGCGGTGAGAGTTTTTTGCCCGGCGGCGCGCCCGCCACCCTGGAGCGTGATACAATCATCCCCGGTATCCACAGCTCGCCAGTATCGCGGGGGAAGAAGCATGTCCTGCCCAGCCAGCGCCACCCAGCACGCCCACGATTGGGAAAACCCACAGGTCTTCGCCGTTAACAAGCTCCCGGCTCACAATGCGGCCATCCCCTTCCCGGACGAGCCGTCCGCGCGCCAGCATCCCACCATCGATCAGCGCCCGGCCTCGCCGTTCTTCCAGTCGCTCAACGGGGAGTGGCAGTTCCACCTGGCGGCCAACCCGCAATCGGTCCCGGAGGGCTTCTGCGCGCCCGGCTATGCTGCTTCCGGATGGGCCGCGATCAGCGTGCCCGGCAACTGGACGATGCAGGGCTTCGACAAGCCGATCTACACCAATGTCAAAATGCCGATCCCCCCGACCCCGCCCTTCGTCCCGCAGGAGGACAACCCCACCGGCCTGTACCGCACGAGCTTCACCCTCCCGGCGGGCTGGGACGGGCGGCAGGTCATCCTGGCCTTTGACGGCGTGGAGAGCGCCTTTTACGCCTGGGTGAACGGCCAGCAGGTCGGCTACAGCCAGGAATCGCGCCTGCCCGCCGAATTCAACATCACGCCCTTCCTCCAGCCGGGGGAGAACACCCTGGCGGTGATGGTCATCCGCTGGTCGGACGGCAGCTACCTGGAAGACCAGGATCACTGGTGGATGGCGGGCATCTACCGCGATGCGTACCTGTACAGCGTGGCGGATGTGCACCTGGCGGATGTCTTCGCCCGCCCGGCGCTGGATGACGCCCTGCAGGACGGCGCCCTGAGCGTCCGGGCGCGGGTGGGGACGCACGGCGCGGCCTCTCCGGCGGGCTACCGCGTGGCCATCCAGCTTTACGACGCAGCCGGGCAACCGCTGTTTGACTCCCCGATCAGCGCCCCGGTGAGCGTGGACGACAACCACATCGTCGCTGCGGACCTGAGCGCCCCCGTACCCGCTCCCCTCAAGTGGACGGCGGAAACCCCGCACCTCTACACCCTGACGGTCACGCTGCTCGATCCGGCGGGGCGGGCGGTGGAGGCCCAGGCGCAGCGCGTCGGCTTCCGGCAGGTGGAGGTGCGCGGGCGGGAGCTGCTCGTCAACGGGCAACCGGTACTCTTTTACGGCGTCAACCGCCATGAGCATCACGACCGCCACGGCAAAACCGTCACGCTGGAGGACATGCTGGCCGACATCCGGCTGATGAAGCAGTTCAACTTCAACGCCGTGCGCACCTGCCACTACCCCGATGATGCGCGCTGGTACGACCTGTGCGACGAGTACGGCCTGTACCTGATCGATGAGGCCGACATCGAGTGCCACGCCCTCTACAATCGTCTGGCCCACGAGCCGGAATGGCTGCCTGCCTTCGTGGATCGCGGGGTACGCATGGTCGAGCGCGACAAGAACCATCCCAGCATCATCCTGTGGTCGCTGGGCAACGAAAGCGGCTACGGCCCGGCGCATGACGCCATGGCAGGCTGGATGCGTGGCTACGACCCCTCCCGCCCGCTGCACTACGAAGGCGCAATTGCCCGCGACTGGTTCGGCGGCCACCTGGCGACCGACATTGTGTGCCCGATGTACCCCACCATCGACCGGATCGTGGCCTACGCGGAGAACCCGCGCGGCGACCGGCCGCTGATCATGTGCGAGTACGCCCACTCGATGGGCAACAGCACCGGCAACCTGAAGGAATACTGGGAGGCGATCGAGAATCACCACGGCTTGCAGGGCGGCTTCATCTGGGACTGGGTGGACCAGGGCCTGCTCAAGACCGACGCCCGCGGAATCGAGTACTGGGCCTACGGCGGCGACTTCGGCGACACGATCAACGATGTCAACTTCTGCATCAACGGTCTGGTCTGGCCGGACCGCACCCCGCACCCGGCCATGTGGGAGTGCAAAAAGCTGTTCCAGCCGGTGCGGGTCAGCGCCGTTGATCTGGCGGCCGGGATGATCAGCCTCCGGAACCGGCGCTACTTCAGCAGCCTGGATGACCTGCGCGGCACATGGGAAGTCATGGCGGATGGTGAGCTGCTGGCGGCGGGCGACCTGCCCGCGCTGGACATCCCGCCGGGGGAAACGCGCGCCCTGGCCCTGGACTTCGGC
>CAZGYW010000112.1:0-7429 GCA_964530495.1 uncultured Anaerolineae bacterium | reverse complement strand
CAGGGCGTGAAGTATACAACGAAACGCGGCACTTATGGAGGCCGGAACGGCCTACCGCTGCGGCGGGCGGCGCTGTATGATCAGGCCCGGCATCGCTTACCCTTCAAGGAGGCTTCCCATGACCCTGCCCGGCTGGATCGAAGGTCACCCCGGCGCGCTCACCGTCTGCGACCAGGACGGCATCATCCTCTACATGAACGACGCCGCGGCGCGCGACAATGCCGCGTCCGGCGGCCGGGACCTGCTCGACCGGGACGTGCTGGCCTGTCACCCGGAGCCGTCCCGCACGCTGCTGGCGGAGATGATCGCCACCCAGCGCCCGCATATCTACACCGTCGAGCGCAATGGGCTGAAAAAACTTGTTTACCAGACGCCGTGGTATGAAAACGGCGCGTACCGGGGCTTTGTGGAGCTGATCCTGCCCCTGCCGGCGGAGCTGCCGCACATCGTCCGCGGTTAGCTTCCGCCACGTGCTCCTGTCGGAAAGACAGGCTCCCTCTCCTGCGGGAGAGGGCCGGGGTGAGGGCAGATTCCCTCGCCCCCTGGGAGAGGGTCAGGGTGAGGGCCGCCGGGGTGAGGGCCTCCTAGCGCGGGACGGGCAGGCCGCTGGGCACGGAATCGGGGACCAGGGCGGTCAGGTCGGCAGCGGCGGGATCGGTCAGTGCGCCCAGAAAGGCTACCAGATCGTCGATCTGCGCGTCCGTCAGCGGCGCGGGCGATCCGGCCAGCGGGTCAAGCGTGGCCAGCGTCGCGGCCAGGGTCGGCGGGTCGTTCCACACGTTGGCCGCCAGCTCCGGCATGAGCTGTGCCGGGTCATATTCCTCCAGGCATTCGATAGGCGCGACCATGTGCCGCACCGCTTCCCGCAGCGAGGTATACGCCCCGCTGTGCAGGTACGGGCCGGTCAGGGCCACGTTGCGCAGCGGCGGCGTGCGGAAGGCGAAGCGCTCCGCCTCCCGGCCGGTGCGCCGCCCGCGTCCCCAGTCCAGCGGCCCTTCTTCCTCCATGCCGGGGCCAAGCTGCGGAACCGCCACGTTGTGGAACTGCTGGTCGGTGAGCAGCGGGCCGCTGTGGCAGCGTACGCACCCGGCCTCCCCGTAAAAGAGCAGCGCCCCGCGTTTGGCGGCGGCGTCCAGCGCGGAGTCGTCCCCGGCCAGGTAGCGGTCAAACGGCGCGTTGTGCAGGTCGAAAGCGGCGGCCTGATAGGCGGCGAGGGCGTTGGCGGCGTGCTGGAAGCCGAGCGACCCGGCCGCCACGTCCGGATAAGCGGCGCGGAACAGGTCGGCGTAGGCCGGGATGGCGAGCAGGCGCGCGGTCAGCGCGGCCCAGATCGCGCGGTAATCCGGTTCCAGCAATTGGTCATCCAGCACGGCCAGCGTGTTCTCCGCGCCGTGGATGTCCATATCGCCGGGGAAGCCGCGCATCTCCGCCGGGGAGGTGACCGGGAACATGGCCTGGGCGGCCAGCACGCCATCCAGCCCGTCCGGCAGGGCATCCCCCGCGGGCGTCACGAATCCCCCGGCGCTCGCCGCGATCACCCGCCCGTCCCAGAACATGACGCGCCACTCCGGCTGGCCGCGGTTGAACAGATCGGATGCGTTGCGGGCGATGAACGGGCGGCCCGGCACATGGAAGCGCGCCGGCCCCAGACCGTCCCCGTTGCCCGTCCCCAGGCCGAGCGAGCGCCCGTCCGCGCTGGCCAGGGCGGGATGGTGGCAGGTGGCGCAGGCCACGTCCCGGTTGCCGCTGAGAACGGGATCGTAGAACAGGGCTTCGCCCAGAGTGTAGAGGGCCGGGTCCGGGGCGGGCAGGGCGGTCAGCGGAGTCACGCCGTGGGCCGCCAGCCGGGCGCGCAGCGTGGCATCCGGATCTTCCTGCGCCGCTGCCCCGGAGACCCCCGGGAGGATCAGGAGCAGCACGAGGAGCATGGCAGAACGGCGCATTGGCGGCGCTTTCGACTCGGTGGACACAGACAAGGGTATTGTAACGTCTGCGCGGGGAGGGCTGCCAGACCTTTTCGCGCCGCCGGGCGCGCGGAAACGTGCGCGGCATGCTTGCCTTGCCCCGGCTTTGCCCCTACAATGACGGCAGTAAACCTGTATAAACCTACACACGGCCGCCGCGATAGCGCAGTTGCCGCCAGTTCCGGGTGGGGAATCGACCGCGATGCCAGATGATGCCAAGCGCAATGAGTGGGTGAGCCTGCGGGACGCGGCCGCGATCCTGGGCGTTCACCCGGCCACGATCCGCAACTGGGCGGATAAAGGGACGCTGCCTTCACGGCGTACCGCCGGCGGTCACCGCCGCTTCCGGCGCGGTGACCTGGAAGGCTGGCTGGCCGCCCGGCAAAGCCCGCCCCCGGCGGAAGTGCAGCTCCTGGTCCAGAACGCCCTGGGCCGGATGCGGATGCACATCAGCGAGGGGGCGATGCGCGGCCTGGGCTGGTATGCCACCATGCCGGAGGCGGCCCGCCAGGACATGGCCCACCGCGGCCGCGCCATGCTGGAGGAGCTGCAGCGCTTCCTGGTGGCCTCCCTGGAGGACGCCCAGGACCTGGACGGGGTGTACCGCATGGGGCAGGACTACGCGCGCTCCCTGATCGCCCAGGGGCTGACGCTCGTCCAGGCGATCGAGGGATTTCTGGTGTTCAGCGATTTTCTGCACGAAGCGGCGCTGGGCATTGTGGAGGTGATGAACGTCCGGCCGTCCGCCGAATGGCTGGCCCTGCTGCGCCAGGTGCGCCAGTTCGATGACCGGCTGCTGCTGGGGCTGGTATCTGTCTACGCCGCCGGGGGGGAGGATCAGGCATGAACGCACGAAACTTGCACGCGCGCTGGGGCGTCCTGCTGGTGGGGCTGGCGCTGGCCGCCGGGGCGTGCGCCCCGCAGCCGCAAATCCCGACGCTGATGGTCCTGCCAAGCCTGACCTTCTCGCCCGTCCCGACCGTCACCCCGCCGCCCACCACGCCCGTCCCCCAGCTGGTGCTGCCCAGTCCTACCGTCACCCTGACGCGCACCCCGCTGCCCACCGCGCCGCCCACGCCCACGCTGGCCGGCGTTCTGGAGGTGAGCGCGCTGCCGGAGCGGATTGTGACCAGCCTGCACATAGCCTGCGCGCCGCAGACGGCGGACGTCCGCGCGGTGCTGACCGGCCCCCTGCCGGGAGACGCTCAGGTGCTGCTCAAGTGGGACTATGACGGCTACCCGACCAGCCGCCCCGGGGACCTGATGACCCGGGTGACGCCCTTTGAGTTCACCGGGACGCTGGGACCGTTTGACCGCGCGGTTGACATCGTGTACCGGATTGTGATCCTCCGGGGGCGGGACCAGGTGCTATCGGAGGATTACCGGCTGGCGGTGGCCGAATGCACCGCGGGCACGCCCGTCCCGACCCTGCCCGGCATGGTGATGTCGCCCACGCCCACCCCGACCTACGGGGCGGCGCTCAGCGTGGAGGCGGTCAGCCAGAACCTGGCGACTGACCCGGATGTCGCCGTGCAGGTGGTGCTGAGCTGGCGCGGCGGCGTGCCGCCCTACACCCTGGACCGGGTGATGCAGCCGCGCTTCGGGACGCTGGATGGCGTCGGGCCGGTGCGGGTCTACATCCCGGGGCCGGGCTTCACCGGGATCGACCGCTTCACCTTCGTGGTGACGGATGGCAACGGTCAGGCTTCCACCGGGACAATCGTGCTTTATGTCGGGGTCGAGCCGCCAACGGCCGTGCCCGGTTAAGTGCGGGTAATGCTTGTGAGGGAGCGCCAAACGCAATTCTGAGTAATCGGCACGCCGCCGGGGGAGGGTGAAACCGGCGCGGCCCTACCCGGCTTCCGGGAGGTCGGCGTCCGCCAGGGGCAGGCGGAAGCCGAATGTGCTGCCCCGCCCGTATTCGCTTTCGAACAGCATCTCGCCCGCGTGACGGCTGATGATGTTCTTGACCAGGTGCAGCCCCAGCCCGGTGCCGTCAATGCCTTCCACCGCCTCGCTCCGGGCACGGAAAAACGGCTGGAAGATGCGCTCCTGCTGATCCTCCGGAATCCCGTAGCCGGTATCCTTCACTTCAAACGTCGCGGCCGCCGCGCTGGCCCGCAATCCCACCCGGACGGAACCACCCTCCGGCGTGTACTTGATCGCGTTGCCGATCAGGTTGGCCATGGCCTCGTAGAGCAGGGCCGGCTCCGCACGGACGATCACCGGGCGGTCGCCCACGCTCAGGGTGTAGGCCAGGCGGCGCTGGCGGGCCTGCTCCTCGTACTCCTGGAAGGCGCGCCGCGTGAGCTGGCACAGATCGATCTGCTCGCTGGGCAGGTCGCCGTTGGCATCCAGGCGCTCCAGGGAGAGGATGTCGTTCGTGATTGTCTGCATCCGGCGGGTGGACTGCTCGATGAAGTCCAGAAACTCGCGGACCTGCGGGCCGCTATCGTTGCCCAGCACGCGCCGCAGCAGGTGTGTGAAGCCCAGGACATTGTTGATCGGTGTGCGCAGGTCGTGGGTGGCCACGCGGATGATGTCCGTCTTCATCTGCTCTAGCTCGCGCACCTGGTCGTACAGCAACTTGAGCTGGCCAAGCTGGGCCTGCGCGGTATCGTACAGCCGGGCGTTATCCACGGCGGTGGCGATACGCGCCGCCAGCAGCTTGAGGAAGTCGAATGTCTCTTCGGTGAAGCGCGCCGGGTCGGTCGATTCGAGGTTCAGGAAGCCCACCAGCCGGTCCTGGGAGAGCAGCGGGATCGCGACCTCGGCGCGGGTGGCGGGCAGCAGCGCCACGTAGTCCGGGTCCGTGCTCACGTCCAGCACGCGCTGGGCGCGGCGCTCTTGCAGGCAGCGCCCCACCACGCCCTGGTTGAGCAGGTCAATGCCGGTGAGCTTGCCCCTATCGTAGTTGATGGCCTTCATCTGCTGGATGCCGGACTCGGCCAGCAGGCCGATGAGGCCGGCATCCGCCACGCCCAGCCGCACCGCGGTATCGAGTGCCATCGTCAGCACGTAATCCAGGTCCAGGTGGCGGTTCAGCTCCTCATCCACGTCACGCAGGATGCCCAGCCGGGTCATGTGCCGGCTGCGTTCCATCTGCACCCGCTGGCGCTCGATCGCGTACTCGATGGCATGGGTCAGGCCGCGCATATCCGTCTGCGGCTTCACCAGGTAATCCTGCGCCCCGCTCTGGACGGCGCTCAGGGCCAGCTGCTCGTCATCGTGGCCGCTGAGGACCACAATTGGCGTTTCGGGCACAACCCGGTGCAGGCGCTGAAAGGTCTGGAGGCCCTGGTCATCCGGCAGGGTGAGGTCCAGCAGAATCGCATCAAAGGCCCGCTGTTTGACCTGGATCAGGGCATCCGCCAGGTGGTTGACATGCACCAGCTCAAACTGGCGGGTGGCAGCCCGGCGCAGCGTCAGTTGGACCAGGCGCGCGTAGGTTGGATCGTCTTCGACAAGCAGAATCGTGGTTGCATCCCCACCCATGCTGCTGTGCTCCATGTGTCCATGCCGCTCCAGGCGGCACTGGCAGGTCACCATCCGGCCTGCGCGGGATCGTCTGTTAACCGCGCGTTATGCTGCAGGCCAGTGCGAATTGTAGCACGAAAAACAAAAAGAGCGCCATGGATCGCTGGCGCTCTCTGTCAGAAGCGATCCCGCGCGGGCGCGCCTATCCGCCCGGCAGCAGGGTCTGCACCAGCGCGGCGAGCTGCACGTCCCCGGACATATTGGCGGCCAGGTCCGGGAAGACGCCGAAGATCAGCGTGCCCAGCGCCGCCACAACCAGCACCGCCACCAGGGAGGCGGGCAGGCGCGGCATGGCAATCGTGGCGGGGCCTTCCTGCAGGAACATGCGCACGATCACGCGCACATAGTAGTACGCGCCGAAGACGCTGGTAATCACGCCCAGCACCGCCAGCCAGACCAGCCCGGCATCCACCGTGCTCAGGAACACGTACCACTTACCGACAAAGCCCGCCGTCAGCGGGATGCCCGCCAGGCTGAGCATAAAGAGCGTCATGAGCAGCGCCAGCCCCGGATGCTGCCGCCCCAGGCCGGTGAAATCGTCGATGTTGTTGCCGCTGCCATCCTGCTTCTCCAGCGCGATGACCACCGCGAACGCGCCCAGGTTAGTGAAGGTGTAGGCCAGCAGGTACACGAGCGCCGCCTGCACGCCGCGGTCAGCAACTTCCGGGCGGCCCGCCGCCGCCACCGCCATCAGGATGTAGCCGGCATGGGCAATGGACGAGTAGGCCAGCATACGCTTGATGTTGTTCTGCCAGATGGCGACCAGGTTGCCCAGGATCATGGTCAGCGCGGCGATCACGGCCAGCGAATTGACCCAGGCCGCCGCGGTGCTATCCGCGATGACCAGCGTGGGCATCCCGACGACCAGGATGCGCAGCAGCGCGGCGAAGCTTGCCGCTTTCGTCCCCACGCTCATGAAGGCCGTGACCGAGGTCGGCGCGCCTTCGTAAACGTCCGGCGTCCACATGTGGAAGGGCACCACCGCCACTTTGAAGCCGAGGGCCACGGTGATCAGGCCGACGCCCAGCAGCAGGGTGTAAATGCCACTCGTGCCGCCCTCCACGATCGCGCTGACGCCCGCCCAGACGCCGGGCAGGCTGGTCGTGCCGGTCGCGCCGTAGATCAGGGCGATGCCGAACAGCAGGAAGCCGCTGGCGAACGCGCCCAGCAGGAAGTACTTGAGCGCCGCTTCCTCGCTCTTGCGGTTCGAACGGCGGATGCCGCTGAGGACGTACAGGGGGATGCTGAGCAGCTCCAGGGCGATGAAGATCACGATCAGGTCGTTGGCGGAGCCCATGAACAGCATGCCGCCGGTGACAAAGAGGAGCAGCAGGTAGTAGTCGGTCTTATGCTCAATCTCGACCCGGCCCAGGTAGTCCATGGCCAGCAGGATGCTGAGGCCCGCCCCGAGCAGGACGATCACGTTGACGAAACTGGCGAAGGTATCCGCCAGGAACATGCCGCCGAACGCGGTCCCGCCCTGGTTGAAATTGGCGATGGCAAGCCCCAGGCTGAGGATTACGCCCAGCAGGGCCAGCCAGGCGACATAGTGCTTACGCTGCGCGGGCAGCAGGAGTTCAATGCCCAGCAGGACGACAGCGCCGATCAGGAGGGAGAGTACCGGCAGCGCCACGTTCAGGTTGAGGCTGGCAAGACTCGGGAGTTCGACCATGATGACCCCTGATGATGTTGTTCTGGTGGAAGATGCACACTGGCATGGGCGGCTCGCCGGATCGAACAGCGCCAGTCCGACCAACGCCTGGATGAGGGTATTGTACCCACCGCCCGGCAACTTGCCAACCGTCTGTAGAGGCGGCAGTATGCTGCGTCCCCGGGCGTCCAAGCGGCAGGCGTCTATGCGTCGAAGCGAAAAACACAAGCGACAAGCGGCAAGAAAAGCCATACGAGGCCGCTGAGGGTGCTGTAGG
>CAZGYW010000111.1:0-7432 GCA_964530495.1 uncultured Anaerolineae bacterium | reverse complement strand
CGGATTACGTCCAGGTCGAGCTGGGCGATAAACCGGTGGACTGTGTACAGGGCGGCCTGGTGGAGCGCATGCTGCGCTGGGGCGTGGGCGAGATCAGCCGCTACAAGCTCCAGATCGCGCTCTCTGCGCGTTCGGTCCGCCAGGTCGGCGGCGACACCCCGACCTTTGTGCCGATCACATTTGCTGAGGCCGCGTCCGGCCTGGGTAACGTTGAAGTCCTGACTTCCAGCGAGCAGCATTACTTCCTGCCCGGCACCACGATTGAAGCCGGGCTGAACGGCAGCGCCGCGGCCACCGGCTTCGACCAGGCCGCGCAGACCCCGTACATCGAATACGACGGCGGCAGCCGCGTCTGGGTAACCACCCGTGGCGCGCTGCTGTACCGCATGAACCAGGTCAAACCGTTCAACATCGGCGGCGTGGTTCTGCGTGACCTGCTGGCGGAAGGCGTCCCGGCCGACGCGCTGGATGCTGTGGCCGACTTCGCGCTGAACACGGCCGCTCCAGCCGGGACGGGCGTTGACCTGGCCCTGCGCTGGACGGTGCTCGCTTCCTCCGGCGCGGTGGTGGAAGAAGCCACCACCGGCCTGGGCGAGCGCTTCCAGTGGCAGGCGATTGACCAGGATGGCAACTACGCCATCAACGTCGCCGTCGTCAGCGGCGAGGAAGAGAGTGAGCGCGCCGGGCAGCAGGTGGCGGTGGCCTTCCCCACGCCCACCCCGCTCCCGACCGCGACTCCCACGCCTACCCCCACCCCGACCCCCATCCCGGTAGCGGCCGCTCCGGCGGCCCCCAGCGGCGGCGGGGCGGCCCCGGTCGTGGCGGCCGGGCGTATCACCGGCGGCTTTGAGATCGGCGGCCACGTGGCGGACTTCAACAGCGCGGTGCCGTACATGCAGGCGGCGGGCATGCGCTGGGTCAAGGTGCAGGTGCGCTACAACTACGGCGCGGATCCGGGCGGGCAGGCGGGCATCATCAACGCCGCCCACGCCAACGGCTTCAAGATTCTGCTCGGCTCCGTGGGCTACCCGAACGAGCTGGCTGGCACCGCTGAGGGTGACTACTTCGCCGCCTTTGCGCGCTTTAACGCCGGGCTGGCCTCGCTGGGCGCGGACGCGATCGAGGTCTGGAACGAGATGAACATCGACCGCGAATGGCCCACCGGCCGGATCGACCCCAACGCGTACGTGCGGATGCTCCAGGCCTCCTACAACGCGATCAAGGGCGCCAACGGCAGCACGATCGTGATCAGCGGCGCGCTGGCCCCCACCGGCGCGGAAGGCTTCTTCGGCAGCGACCGGGTGTGGAACGATGACCGCTACTACGCGGGCATGGCCGCAGCCGGCGCCGCCAACTACATGGACTGCATCGGCGCGCACTACAACGAGGGCATCGTCGCCCCGGATCAGGTCGGCGGCGATCCGCGCGGTGGCTTCCCGTCCTACTTCCTGACGACTATGACCGACCGGGCCTGGGCGCCGTTTGGCGGCTCCCGCCAGGTGTGCTACACCGAGCTGGGCTACCTCTCGCCGGAAGGCTACGGGGCGCTGCCCGCCGGCTTTGAATGGGGCGCGAACACCTCCGTGGCCGAGCAGGCCGCCTGGCTGGCCAGCGCCGCCGTGATCAACAGCAACAGCGGCAAGGTCCGCCTGATGATCATCTGGAACGTGAACTTCACCAACTACGAAGGCGACCCGATGGCCGGCTTCGCCATGGTCCGGCCGGGTGGCGGCTGTCCTGCCTGTGATACCCTGCGCTCGGTCGCCGGGTAGCGCCAGGAACCCGAATCCTCCAGGGGGCGGCTGAATGCCCGCCGCCCCCTGCTCCCCCCACCCTGTGCAACCAGAAGGAGAATGACCGACAATGACGATAGGTGCCTCTATCCCGCAGCCCGATGGCAAACGCCGCCGCCAGATGCGCTCGTTCGCGCTGGTCTGGACCGCGATCACAATCGTGATCGGCCTGGCGACCTTCGCAGCGATCTTCTTTGCGACCGGCTTCCTGCTCCCCAGCGGCGATGATTCCCCGGTGGTGAGCGCCGCCCAGATCACCAACCCGACCCCGCGCCCCACCATTGAGGCGACGCCCATCCCGCAGGTCGCGGTCGTCCAGCAGCAACAACCGACCGCCGTCCCACAGGCCGTCGCCCAGCAGGCGACCGCCACCGACTCCCCGGAGCCAACCCCGGAACCGACCCTGCCCTTTATCGAGCGCACCGACTTCGATTTCGGGATCCAGGTGCAGGAAAGCTACGACATCTACGAATACTGGATGACCGTCGTCAAGGACCAGATTCACCTGGACTGGATCAAGCAGCAGGTGCGCTGGGAAGTGATGGAAGAGGTCCAGGGCGACATCGACTGGACGATCCTGGATATCGTGATCCCGGAAGCGCACCGCAAGGGCGTCAACGTGATGCTCAGCATCGTGACCGCGCCCGACTGGGCCCGCCAGCCAGGTGCGAATCTGAGCAAGCACGGTCCGCCGGCTGACCCGCAAACCTACGTGGCCTTTGTGACCGCCATCCTGAATCGCTACCTGGAAGAGTACCCCGGCACAATCGGCGCGATCGAGGTCTGGAATGAGATGAACATCGACCGCGAGTGGGCGTCCGTCAACGGCCTGAGCACCCGCGAGTACATCGCCCTGCTCTCCGCCACTTACAACGCGGTCAAGGCCATCGAACCGGGGATCATCGTGATCAGTGGCGCGCTCTCGCCAACCGGCATTGACGACGGTATCGGCGCGGTTGATGACTTCCGCTACCTGGACAACCTGCTGGCAAATGGGCTGCTCAACTATGCCGACTGCGTGGGCGCGCACCACAACGGCTACAACATCGGCCCGCTCGTGCCCTGGGACGAAGCCCCGCGTGAAGCGGAGGCCCGCACCGCGCGCTTCCGCGGCCCGTTCGATAACCCGCATCACTCGTGGAGCATGTACAGCACATTCGCAACGTACGCCAACAAGATCAAGCTGGCCGGCGGCACGCAGCGCCTGTGCGTGACGGAGTTCGGCTGGGCCGTCTCTGAAGACCTGGGCGGCTACCCGCCGGGCTTTGAGTTCGCGCAGGATAACACCCTGGCCGAGCAGAGCCAGTACTTCATCGAGGCGGTTGAATGGTTTGAGGAATCGGGCATCGTGTGGCTGGCCTGGGTGTGGAACCTGAACTACGGCGCGCAGGCCGGGTTCGACCCGAATAATGACAACGTGCCGTACTCGATCCTGCGGCCGGAGAGCATCCCCGCCCCGGCGTGGAGCGCCATCGCCGAGTACCGCCTGGCGAACTTCAAGGACTAGCATGCTGACGATTCAGCCGGGGGTCAGACCGGGCGCAGGACGGCCCGGCCTGGCCCTTTTTTCTGCCCTCCTGCTGCTGACGCTGCTGATCGGCTGCGCACCCGCGGCGACCCCGACGCCCCTCCCCACCCGGACGCCGGTGCCGCCCTACACCGGCCCGCTGGACGCCGCGCCGATCACCGCGCCGCACTTCGAGTCGCTGACCTACGCCATCCAGACCTTCCTGTGGTGGAACCCGGACGCCCGCACCTTTGACCTGGAGATGGTGCGCTTGATGAACTTCAGCCATGTGAAGCAGATTTTCGGCTGGGAAGACATCGAGCCGCAGCCGGGCGAATGGCACTGGGAGTACGCCGACGAAGTCGTAGCGGAGGTGCTTTACCGCGGCCGGCAGGTCATCGCCCGCGTGGATCACCCGCCGGCCTGGGCGGTTGTTGACCCGGCCAGCCGCGCCGATGGCGTGCCGTTCAATGTGGAAGCCTACGCCGAATTCTGCGGCGCGCTGGCCGAACGTTATCGCGGCCAGATTGCGGGTTACCAGGTCTGGAACGAGCCGAATCTACAGCGCGAATGGGCCGGGCACGCCCCGGATGCCGCCGGGTATGTGACGCTGCTCGGCGCGTGCCACAGCGCGATCAAAGCCGCCGACCCGGACGCCATTGTGATCTCTGCCGGGCTGGCCCCCACGGAAACCGAGCCGCCCACCGCCGTGCCGGATGAGCGCTACCTCCAGGCGATGTTCGACGCCGGGCTGAGCGCGGTCTATGACGTGCTGGGCGTGCACGCCCCCGGCTATGCCAACCCGCCGGAGATGTCCCCCGACGAAGCGGAGGCGGCCGGCCAGCGGCGCTGGATGGTCTTCCGCCATGTGGAGGACCTGCGCCGCATCCAGATCGCCAACGGGGACGCCCACAGGCAGGTCGCGCTGCTGGAGTTCGGCTGGCACGTCAACCCCGGCATTCACCCGGACTACGCCTGGTTCGCGGTGGACGAAGCGACGCAGGCCGCCTACCTGGTGGGCGCGTACCGTTACGCCGTCGAGCACTGGCGGCCGTGGGTCGGGCTGATGAGCACGATCTACATCGCCGCCCCGCAGTGGACCGAACAGGATGAAGAATACTGGTGGTCCGTTACCACGCCGAGCATGCGCGACGATTACAGCGTGCGGCAGGCATACATCGACCTGGCCAATATGGAGAAGGTGATGGGCGAGGAAGTCATCCCCGCCCGCGCCCCGGACGAGGCACACCATGAACCCCTCAGCCCTCGCGATTAGCTACTTCTTTCACCTGGTCGCCACCATCGTCTGGATCGGCGGGCTGGCGCTGCTGGTGCTGGTCGTGTGGCCGGCCATCGGGCGGGTGCTGGCGGACGACCCGGCCCGGCAGGCGGCGCTTTTCGCCGCGCTGCGCAAGCGCTTCGACCCGCTGGCCAACCTGAGCCTGGTCGTGCTGGTGGTGACCGGCCTGCTCCAGACCAGCGGCGACCCGAACTACACCGGCCTGCTCGTCTTCGACAGCGACTGGAGCCGCGCGATCCTGTTCAAGCACATCGCCATCGCGGGCATGATCGCCATCGGCGCGGTGCTCCAGCTCGGGGTGGCCCCGGCGTTGGAACGGGCGGCACTCCTGCGCGCGGCGGGCAAGGATGACCCGACGGAAGCGGCGCGGCTGGCCCGCCGCGAACGGCGCCTGAACGCCTTCAACCTGGGGCTGGGGCTGCTCGTCCTGGCTTTTACGGCGGCGGCAACCGCGCTATAATCGGCGGCAGCCGCAGCCCTGACGCTAATTCAATACCGCAGGGCGAGGGCGATCCCACCACCACCGGAGAGGAATCCGCACGTTGTCCAAACGCCATCCCCATCTGTGGCTGATTGTCCTGCTCCTGTTGCTGGGGGCGGGCTTCCGGATGTGGGCGCTCAACACGCTCCCGCCGGGCTTCAGCGATCCGGAGCTGCAGACCCTCACCGTAACGGAGACCGTCAGCGCCGGGCAGATTCGCGTCTTTGCACCGAACGGCAAACCGGGCGAGGTCCAGGAGACTCTCTTTCACGTCTTTCAGGCGGCGCTCACCGGCCTGACCGGCAAGGGCCAGTTCACGCTGCGCCTGGTCTCCGTCTGGAGTGGGATGCTGGCGTTGGCTGCCGTCACCGCGCTGGCCTTCCGCCTGTACAACCCGCGCACCGCGCTCCTGGCGCTGGGCCTGATGGCCGCCGGCTTCTGGCCGAGCCTGCTATCCCGGCTGACCATCCGGGAAGCGCTGCTGCCCCTGGTCACGGCAGCGGTACTGCTCGCCTTCACCCGCGCGTTCTACATCCGCCAGCGTGTCTCCCCGGAACCGCCCAGCCTGACCGCCTACTCCGGCCTGGGATTCCTGGTAGCCGCCAGCCTGTACGTACACTGGTTCGGCTTCTTCCTGGCGGCATTCGTCACCCTGGGCGTCATTTATCTGTATGCCACCCACCAGCCGATCTCGCGGCGCGCGGCCAATACGAGCCTGTTCGCGATCGCGCTGTCGATCATCGTCATCATTCCTTATCTGGCCAGTTCCGCGCGCGTCCTGGACGCCAACGGCCTCACCACCATGCTGGCCGCCCTGCGCCCGGAAAGCCTGCCACGTTCGTTCATCGGGGCGCTGGCGGCCATCTTCCCGCGCGGCGATCAGAGCGCGCTCTTCAACGTACCCGGGCGGCCGCTGCTCGGCCCGCTGCTGGCGTTCCTGTTTGTGATCGGCATGATCCAGGGCCTGCGCCACTGGCGGCGCCCGGCGGCATTCCTGCCCACCCTGGCCGCCCTGATCGCCCTGATCCCGGCCCTGCTCAGCCCGCGCGCCGGGGCGTTCCCGGCCCTGGCCCCCGCCCTGCCCCTGATCTTCCTGGTAACCGCCCACAGCGCGGACACGGCGCTCGACTGGCTGGGCAGGCGCGGCCCGCGCTGGCGGCGGGCGCTGCCCTGGCTGGCAGCCGGAGTAATCGCCCTTAATGCGATCTGGGCTGGCGCAGACCTGTTCCGCACGTGGCCGGCCCTGCCGGAAGTCCGCGCTGCCTACCGCGCCGAACAGGGCCTGCTGGCCGCCTATCTGAACCAGACCGCGCGCAGCATCCCAACGGTGGTGTGCAGCCCGCGCCTGCAGGATACGGAAGCCGGGCCGGGCGACACCCGGCTGCTCAGCCTGATGATGCAGAGCAGCCAGTCACGGCTGCGCTACGTGGACTGCGCCAACGGCCTGATCCTGGCCCGGGGCGGCGAAACGCAGCAGTTTGCCTTTACCGATATGAGCATCCGCGAGCGCATCCACCCGGCCCTGGGCGAATGGCTGGCGAGCGCCACGCCGGTCAGCATCGCCGGGCTGCCGGAGGGCAGCGTTGTGGCACTGGATGTTTCCACCGCGCTGCAGGACCGCGTGGGGAGCTTCCTCACCACCGCGCCGACCGGCTGGGCGCCCGAATCCCCGGGCGGCGCCGGGCCGGTGACACTCCCGGTGCGCTTTGGCGGCAACCTCACCTTCCTGGGCTACCAGCCGGTGGCAGACCCGACCTACAAACCGGATCAGGTCGTGCCGGTCATCACCTACTGGCGCGTGGATGGCGAGATCCCGCGCGACCTGCGCATCTTCACCCATGTGCTCTCCGACCCGGCGGCCATTGTGGCGCAAAGCTCCGTCATCAACGTCTGGTCGCCCACCCTGCAGGAGCGCGACATCTTCATCCAGGTCAGCTACGTTCTCCTCCCGGCGTCGCTCCCGGCCGGTCAGTACGACCTGTCCATCGGGGCCTACCAGGCCGCCAGTGGGCTGCGCCTGCCGATTTTCGATGGGTCGCGCGTACGTGGGGATCGCCTGTTCCTGTACCAGATCACCGTCGCCGATACCAACTGACGCCTACTGCGCGCCAGCCAGCCCGGCACAGTCAGGACCACCATGTTTGAGATCGTCTTTCTGGGGACTTCCGCTTCCGCCCCATCCGTCTACCGGGGGCTGCCCGCGCTGGCCGTGATGGCCGGCGAGCACCGCTTCCTGGTGGACTGCGGCGAAGGCACGCAGCGCCAGATCCTCAAGAGCGGAATCGGCTTCAAGCGCCTGAACCGCATCCTGCTGACCCACGGCCACCTCGATCACATCCTGGGGCTGGGCG
>CAZGYW010000110.1:0-7458 GCA_964530495.1 uncultured Anaerolineae bacterium | reverse complement strand
GATTCGCCCGCCAGCGCCCGGCCCAGCATCTTGCCCAGCCCGCCGCGCCCGCTGGTCTGCATCTCAATCCCGTCGCTCATCCACGCCATGCCGCCCGATTCGGTATAGATTGCTTCCCCCCGCTCAAGCTGGACTTCCAGCATCGGCAGGTCCCCACCCTTGATTTCGTATTTCACAGCAGCCTCCCCTGTGCCTCACGTCCGCTACAGGCCGTCCGGGTGAACCGGGCGGCACTCTCCTCCACCATCATAGGCGCAATGCTAATCCGGGGCAACGCGGCCCACGGCGCCCGCCTGCGTTCACAGTATCACGCAGGCGCGGACATACCTGAGGATCAGACCAAAGGGTTATGGGGCAACTTGCGCGGGCACGGCATGGCTCAATCGCTGTAATCCGCGATCCAGATCACTTCGATGCCGTTCAGTGAGTTAAGCTGGCTGAGCAACTCGGCGCTGTAACAGGTGGTATGGCGCGGGAAGTCCAGCTCCACTTCTTCCTGCGCTCCGCACAGCACAATCCGGAATGCATCCACACCGGGGAACTCCCCCAGCATACTGTGCAGCCGGCGCAGCCGGCGGCGATCCTTCTCCAGATCATCGCTGCGCATGAAGCGCACCAGCACCAGCCCTGGCTGGCTGACCACGTCGTCCGGCTCATCGGCCAGGACGATGTCGTCCGGAGTCTCCACCGCCCAGCTCGGCGTGCCGTCCTTCCATCCTTCCTGGCTTAACGCTGCGTCAGGAGCGGGCGCCGGGCCGGGGGCGGATGGCGTATCCACATCACTCCAGGCCGGCAGGGGTGGCCTGGCAGCGGCCGCAACCGGACCGCCGTTTTCGAACGGCGGCGCAGGCGCGGCAGGCGGATGGACAACCGGCTCCCGCCTGGCAGCAGGTATCGGCGCGACGCTTTCCACGGTGAACCGGGGCGCGACATCCGGCGCGTTGCTCGCGCCGTCGGCTGTCACCGTTGCGACGTAAGCAGGCTCAGGTGGCGTTGCCATTACCGGGTGCTCCGGCACGGCGCGATCCAGATCGTCATCGCCCGGCCCGGGCACCGACTCATAGCGGCGCGGTCCCTCGACAAACCCCGTCGACTCCCCGTTGTCGTCGGCGTCCTCCATCCAACTGAACGTCGTGTTGAGGGCGGCCAGCTCCCGCGGACGGTCGTCTGTGCCCACCATCACCCGTAAATCCTGAGTGACCGATTCGACCACGATCTGCGGCTCGCCCCGGCTGTTGTCGATCTTGCCGGTTACCTGCAGCACCGCCCCGACCGCGATCCGATCTTTGTGCTCGGCCCATGTGCGGGGGAAAAGCACGGAATCAATCTGGCCCTGCAGGTCTTCCAGCGTGAGGATGCACATCGTCTCCCCGCGCCGGGTGATCAGCGGGCGCAGCCCACCGACCAGCCCCACCAGCCGGACAGTCTTGTCCTGCCCGCCTTCGCCGGCCTCTTTGATCTCGCCGCTCTGGGTGATTCCGGAGTACGGATCCTGCACATAATCCAACACGCGATCGAGCGGGTGGCTGGTCAGGTACAGCCCGACCAATTCCTTTTCCCAGTCCAGCATCTGGCGCTCGGTCGCTTCCGGCAGATCCGGCAGGTTGGCCAGCAGATCCGCCGCGGCATCAAACGTGACGCCCGTCATGTCCCCGAACAGGCTGAGCTGGCCCACATCAGCCGCGCGGTGCTGTTCGGCGCTATAGCTGAGCATCCGATCCAATCCGGCCAGAAGCTGCGGGCGTGTGCCAAACTCCTCCAACGCGCCGACCTTGACCAGGCTTTCCAGCGCGCGTTTCTGCACCAGCCGCAGGTCCACCCGCTTGCAGAAGTCGGCCAGGTCGCGAAAACCTCCGCCCTGCGCGCGCTGCTCCAGGATGTGCTCCAGCGGCCCGACTCCGGCGTTCTTGACCGCCGCCAGCCCGTAGCGAATGCCGCGTTGCCCGTTCTGCACCGGCTCGATGGTGAAATCGAGATCGCTGCGGTTGACGTCCGGCGGCAGGATCGGGATGCCCATCCGGCGGCACTCCGCCGTGAAATGCGCGACTTTGGCGGTGTCATCGCGCTGGACGGAGAGCAGCGCGGTCATGTATTCGACCGGGTAATGCGCTTTCAGGAAGGCGGTCTGGCAGGTAATGACGGCGTAGTCGGCGGCGTGCGACTTGTTAAAGCCGTAGCCCGCAAACACCTCGATGTCCTTGAAGATGTTCTCGGCGGTCGCCGCGTCCACGCCATACTCAGGGCCGCGCTCCATGAAGATGCTCTTGTGCTTGGCCAGGTCGTTGGCCTTCTTCTTGGAAACAGCCCGCCGCATCAGGTCAGCATCGCCCAGCGCGTACCCGAACAACTCGGACGCGATCTGCATAATCTGCTCCTGGTAGACGATGATGCCGTACGTCTCCTCCAGGATCGGCTGCAGCTTGGGATGCTTGTACTCGATCGCTTCCTCGCTATGCAGGCGGCGGTTGTACATCGGGATGTAGTCCATTGGGCCGGGGCGGTAGAGCGCAATGGCGGCCACGATGTTTTCGAAGGTTTTGGGTCGCATCTCCGTGAGCATCCTGCGCATCCCGGAACTTTCGATCTGGAACACGCCGATGGTCTCTCCACGCCCGATCATCTCGAACGTTTCGGCCACCATGCGCGTGACCTCGGGGTCGTCCGCAACGGGCCGGTAGGGGATGTTCTCCATCGTGTAGTGGATGCCGTGATACTTCTCCACCAGCTCACAGGCCGTGCGCATGATTGTCAGCGTGGCCAGGCCCAGGAAGTCCACCTTCAGCAGCCCGATGGACTCGCAGGTTTCCATATCGAACTGCGTCACCATCTTGACCGGCGCGTCCTCGGCGGAGCCTTTGGTCGGCCGGTGCAGCGGGATGTACTCGTCCAGCGGCCGGTCCGCCACAATCACGCCGGCGGCGTGGGTGCTGGCGTGGCGCACCACGCCTTCCAGGCTGCGCGCGGTGTCAATCAGGCGCCGCACTTCATCGCTGGACGCATACGCCTGCTTGAGCTCCGGCACCGCGTGGGCGGGGTCGTCGCCCAGCGCGTCGCTGAACTTGACCGGCTTGGCCCCGGCAGGCAGCATCCCGGCGATGCGGTTGATCTCGCTCTGCTCCAGGGCAAAGGCACGCCCCACATCGCGGATCGCCGCCTTGGATCCCATCGTCCCGAAAGTGATGATCGCCGCGACCTTGTCTTCCCCGTATTTATTGGCCGTGTACTCGATCATCTCGGCGCGGCGGTCGTCCGGGTAGTCCAGGTCGATATCCGGCATGGAAACGCGACCTGGGTTCAGGAAGCGCTCAAAGATCAGGCTGTTGCGCAGCGGGTCGATGCTGGTGATGCCCAGGCAGTAGGCTGCCACGCTGCCCGCGCCACTGCCGCGCACGTTCCACCAGATGTCCGCGTGGCGGGCGAACTCGCACAGGTCCCACACGATCAGGAAGTAGGCGTCGAAGCCCATCTGGTGGATGATGCCCAGCTCGTAGTCCAGGCGCTCCACGATCTTCGGATCGGCCGCGTGCTCGCCATAGCGCCAGTGCAGCCCTTTTTCGCACAAGAAGCGCAGGTAGCCCTGCTCCGTGTGGCCCTCCGGCACCGGGAAGACCGGCAGGTGGTAACCCTCATGCTCCAGCTCGACCTCGCACATCTCGGCGATTCTGAGCGTGTTGGTCAGCGCTTCCGGCACCTCCCCGAACAGGTTCCACATCTCCTGCGGGGAACGCAGGTGGTAGCTCGGGTCGGTCATCCGCATCCGGTTCTCGTCGGACTTCAGGTTGCCCGTCTGGATGCACAGCAGCGTGTCGTGCGGGTCGTAGTCCTCCGGCAGCACGTAATGGGTGTCGTTCGTCGCCAGCAGCGGGATGTTGTCGGCCTTGCCGTTCTGCACCAGCCAGCGGTTGAAAGCATGGAGCTGGTCGATGTCGTGTTCCTGCAGCTCGATGTAGAAGTTCTCCGGCCCGAAAACTTCCCGGTACCAGCCGATCAGCTTGCGCAGCTCCGCATCGTCTTTGCCCTGCTCCCACATCCGCGGAATCTCGGCAGCCAGGCAGCCGGTGGTCACAATCAACCCCTCCGCATGTTGAGCGAGGAGTTCCTTGTCCACCCGCGGGCGGTAGTAGTAGCCGCGCAACTGGGCGGCGCTGGCCAGCTTCAGCAGATTCTGGTAGCCGGTCTGGTTCTTAGCGAGCAGCAAAAGGTGATAGGGACGCGCATCCAGGGTCGGATCGCGGTCTTCCATCCCGCGCCGGGCCAGGTAGGCTTCCATACCGATGATCGGCTTGACCCCGGCCTTATGGGCCGCGCGGAAGAAATCGATCACGCCGAACATCGCGCCGTGATCGGTGATCGCCACGGAGGACATACCCAGCGCTTTAGTGTGGGCCACCAGCTTATCGATCTGGCTCAGGCCGTCCAGCAGCGAGTACTGGGTATGCACATGGAGGTGAACGAAGTCCTGAGTGCTGCTCATCAGCAATCCACTACCCTGACTGTACCGATACGGGAATGACCAGCGCGGCAACTCGCCTGCCATTATAGCACGGGCGGTCTGGCGGCGAAGAACTTTTAAGGTTAGGTTGCGGTTTGTATTCCGCCCCGAAACCAGCCGGAGCCTCCCTCCCACACGCACTGCTCCGCCCGGCCTGACACCCCGCCCCATTGACGACGCGCGGCGCGGCCGGGCATAATCAGCGGCACGTCACCGGCCCATCACTGGAGCATCCCCTCATGCCTGAGCTGCCCGAAGTCGAAACCGTCGTGCGCGGCCTGCGCGCCCCGCTGCTGGGACGCACGATTACCGGCGCGTGGCTGGACTGGCCCAACAGCCTGGTCCACCCGGCCCCGGACGAATTCTGCGCGCAGATCGTCGGCCAGACCGTTCAGCGCCTGGACCGGCGCGGCAAGTACATCCTGATCGCGCTGAGCGGTGCCACGCTGATCATCCACCTCAAGATGACCGGTCGCCTGTATGTGGTGCCGGATGACGCCGCCAACGAAGCCGATCGCTGGGTGCACTTCCGCTTCCAGCTGGATAACGCCCACCAGTTGCGCTTTTCAGATGCGCGCAAGTTCGGAAAAGTGATCCTGACTCCCGACCCGGAATGGGTGATCGGCAAGCTCGGCCCGGAACCGCTGGAGGACGCGTTCACCCTGGAGACCTTCCAGGAGCGGCTGGCCGGGCGCAGCGGCGTGCTCAAGTCCCTGCTGCTCAACCAGGCATTCGTAGCCGGGATCGGGAACATCTACGCGGACGAAGCGCTGTTCCGGGCCGGGCTGCACCCGCTCCGGACCGCCGCCAGCCTGACCGCCCAGGAGCAGGCCGGCCTGTACACGTGCATTCGGGATGCTCTCTCGACCGGCATCGACTACGAGGGGGCCAGCATCAGCTGGTATCGCAAGCCGGATGGCACACCCGGCGAGTCACAGGATCACTTCCTGGCCTATGGCCGCACCGGGCAGCCCTGCGCGCGCTGTGGCACCCCCATCGAGCGCATCGTAGTCGGCCAGCGGGCCACGCACTTCTGCCCGACTTGCCAACAACGCTGATCGCGCGCACAATGCAGGCAACAGACGGTCGAAGCACAGGATAAAGACCACCATGCAAGCTCAAACAAGCGTCTCGCTGGCCCAGATCGGCGGGCTGATACTGCTCCTTATGATCCTGGCGGTTCTTTTCCTGGGCGTGGCCCTGCTGCTGACTCGCAAGCGCAAGCCGGCAGCCAGGCGCCCCGCAGAACGCCAGACAGCGGCCACCCCCGCGCGCCCGGCGCCTGCCCCCACCCGCGCAGCGGCCCAGCCCACCCCGGCCCGCAACGCGTCTGCGCCCCTGCCAGCCAATGCCGCAGAAGTCCTGCGCCTGTACCGGGACGCGGACGGCGCCCTGACCATCCTGCTGGATGGCAGGTCGTACCGCAGCCTGGCGGAGATCAAAGCAGCCGGGCTGGACGGACGCTTCATGACGCTCCTGCGCGAGCTGGGGCGTTTCACGCGCGCCTCCGCCCCGGCGGAGCACCAGCCGTCCCCCGGGCCAGAGCCAGCGCCAATCCCTGAACCAGAAGCGGAACCACTCCAGCCGCCTGCGCCGGCATCAACGGCAGCCACGCTTCCCACGGACGCCCAGCCCACACTTGAGGAACTGACCGGGCTGCCCTCCGTCAGTCCGGTGGCGCCCGGCCCGGGTGAGCCGGAACCGCTGGGCACATTCTTCGATAACATGCGACGTATGGTTCAGCCCGGTGCCCGGGGCGATAGAGCAGCTTACCAGCCGCCGTCCAGTATCCCGGACCAGATCGAGTCCATCCTGCAACTGCGCCTGCTGACCTCGGATGCCTACCGTGGCCGCCAGATCCACATCAAACCCGCGGCCAGCGGCGGCGTTCAGATCGTGGTGGATCAGCGCGTTTACGAAGCGGTGAGCGACATTGAGGATACGGGCGTCCGCGAGTTCGTGCAGGCCGCCATCCGTGACTGGGAGAACCAGCAGGGGTAATCAGCCAGAAGCCGGGGCAGATGACCTGACTCACGCCCCGGCTTCCATCAACAGCGCCAGCACATCAGCCGCCGTACGCGGCATCCCACTCCGCCATGATCTTCTCAGTCTGCGTCGCGCCAAACCGGGTGACGCCCACCGCATGCACCGCCAGCGCATCCGCCAGGCTGCGCACCCCGTGGGCTGCCTTGACCTGCACCCGCTCGCTGACCGTGGCCCGCATCAGCCGGAGCGCCTCCAGCGTGTAGCCGGACGGCGCGAAGCCGGTGCTGGTCTTGACAAAGCCCGCGCCTGCCGCTTCACACAACCGGCACGCGCTGACGATCTGCTCGTCATTTAGATACGCGATCTCCAGGATGACCTTCACGGTCGCGCCTGCCGCGGCGGCGACTACCGCCGCGATGTCCGTCTGAACCACTTCCAGGTCACCGCCCAGCAGCGCGCCGACGTTCATCACCATGTCGATTTCCTGGGCGCCCAGCGCAATCAACTCGCGGGTTTGCGCCGCCTTGGTGGCCGTTGTGCCGTAGCCAAACGGGAAGTCAATGACCGGGTTGACCTTCACCGCGCTGCCGCGCAGCACGTCCGCCGCCAGCGCGGTATAGCACGGCTTGATCGTGGCCGCGGCCACATCCACGCGCAGCGCCACCTCCAGCCCCGCAATCGTGTCGGCGCGGGTCACCGTCGGCTTCAGGAGCGAGTGGTCAATCATCTTCGCCAGCTCATGGCGGGTAATCGGGGCTTCCATCGGATTTCCTTTCAGTGCAACCGGCCGCCCGTGTTCCAGGCGCCGGCTCCGGCTAGCTTTAGGTAACTGGCTCCGGCGCGATCGCCAGTGAGCCATCGTCCTGCCTGACCAACCGCCCGGCGGGCACCTGCTGATCATGCGGGAAGATCAGCAGGGCGTCCGTCTCCAGCGCCCAGCGCTGCCAGCGGCGCTTGGTTTCCAGCGTCACCAGCGGCTC
>CAZGYW010000109.1:0-7459 GCA_964530495.1 uncultured Anaerolineae bacterium | reverse complement strand
CGGGGCACTGGAAGCCGGGGCGAGCGGGATGTTCATCGGCCGCAATGTATTCCAGGCGCCCGACCCCGGCCGGATGATGAGCGTCCTGCACGCCATGATTCACCATAACCTGAGCGTGGATGACGCCCTCGGCCAGCTCGAAGGCTAGGCGGGGCCTGGAGGGTGACGTTTCCCCGTGATCACTGCTGTAGCGTCGTACGGGCGGCTTGCGAGCCGCCCGTAACGTTCGTTATCAGGATCACTGACGGCCTGCACTCACCACGCGCAGCCGCTTACCCCACGTTGACCGTCCCGCACAGGTGAACTTTGATGCCCAGCGCGTCGAACATCGCGGCTTTGGCGGCCAGCGCCAGGTCGGCGGTGGCGGCGTCGGGCGCATAGGCCACGTGGATGTGGTTGGCCTTGTGGCGGCCCATCAACTGGTCGCGGGTCACACCATGCAGGACGCCGAACATCATCGGCCACTGCGGATTGGTAGCCTGCCAGCGCCGCTCCGCTTCCGCCTGCGGCAGGGAAACCGCGGTTGCGCGCCCCACATCGGCGTGCAGCGCACCGTCCATCACGTACACCCGGCTCCACACCACCTCGCCCGGCTTGCTCACGCCGGAAATCGTCCCCCCGCCCTTGCGGAAGAACATCGGGGGCTGGCGGATGCTGACGGCGTCGGCGTAGCCGCGCGCGAAATGCGAAGGCGGCACCGCGCCGGAAATCTCAAAGACCCACACGAAATCGTCCACGCCATCCCCGGTGAACCACTCGCCCCAGCGCACGTCATGCAGGGTATTGGCCGGGTCCAGGCCCAGCGCCGTCCACACCCGGTGGGTGATCAGCCCATCGACGGCCGCGCCCTCGTCCACCTCGTTGAAGTGGGTCAGCGGGCGGCCGGGATACAGCTCGGCGCCGGTGGCGGGATCGTACACCGGCGGGCGCTCGACGTTGTTGAGCAAGCCTTCGACGAGATCGGAGGCCGCGACCATATCCTTGAGGCCCTGCTGATACTGAATGCCAATGGCATCACATCCGAAGGAGTGGGCAATCCGCAGCGCGGCGATGTACATCTTACACTGCTCAAGGACCTGGGCTTCGGTCAGCTCGGTCGCCTCATCGGTGCCAAATTCAAAGCGCATCCCGCGTGCGAGCAGCCAATCCAGCACGGCCCGGGCTTCGCTGTCGGTAACCTGCTGCTGCATGGCGGCCACCAGCGCAGACTGGCTCAAGCGTTCCTTGTAGATGCCCAGCGGGTTGAGCAGCTCGTCATCAATGATGGCGTTGTACATGCCCATGCAGCCTTCATCGAAGATGCCGATGATAGCGTGGTCATGTTGAAGCTGGGCGGCCAGGGCGCGCCCCAGCGCAGCCTCAGCGGCCGGCAGGCGAACCGGGTTCAGGTCCCGGACGTGGCTGGCGTCATGGGTGATGCGCCCTTCGCGCAGCCACTGGCGCAGGCCGTTGGTGAAGAATTCGTCGGTGAAATCCACACTCCACAGCGTGCTGTAACGGACGCCCATCTTGGTCAGCGAGCCGTTCAGGTTAAGCATCCCGACCAGGCCGGGGAACTCCCCGGACCAGTTGGCCAGGGTCAGGATCGGGCCGCGGTGCTTGCGCAGCCCGGCCAGCACATGATAGCTGTACTGCCACACCGATTCGGCCACGACCACCCGCGCGTCGGGGTGGATGTTCTGGAACACATCCATGCCCATCCGCTGGCTGGAAATGAAGCCGTGCTTCTCGACCGGGTCGTAGGCGTGACCGCGCTTGACGGTGTAGCCCTCACGCGCGAACGCTTCGATGACACGCCGTTCCATATCCTCCTGGGCCGCCCAGCAGGTCTGGTTGGCTGCCAGACGCAGGTCACCGCTGGCCACCAGGATGACTTCTTTCTCCCCAACCGGTTCAGGCATTTTCAGCTCAGGCAGCTTGTAGGTGGACATACGATTCCCTTTCTCCGGGCACACCGTTACCCAAAAAGATGATGAAGGCGCGACCTTGCAGCCGCGCCCGGTCAGCCACATAGTGTCAGGCGCTCAGGCCCGGCGTCGATACCGGGTGGGGAGGTGCCAGCGCCCCCCCACACCGGCTGAATGTTACTGACTACTGCGCGTTCGGGCAAGCATACGCGTTACAGACTTCCTGGGCTTTGCTGGGATCAACCGTGTCGAAGGGCAGCACCACCCAGCCGGGCGGTACAACATGCTGCGTCAGGATCAGGTTGGCCCACTCGATGGCCTGCCGACCACCCGTCGGGTACACAAACGTCACCCCCAGGCGGCCTTCCAGCACGGACATGATCCCGCCGTCCGGCGTGGGCAGCGCGTCGATGCCGATGAACAGCACATCATCCAGATTTACGCCCGCGTCCTCTGCCGCGATGTACGCGCCCTCGGCCATCGGGTCGTTGTGACCGTACAGCACGTCCAGGTCAGGATAGGCCTGGAACGCAGCCGCCGCCGCCGGCACCGCCCGCTCGCGCAGCCAGTCCGCGTTCTGCGAGAAGACGATGTTGGCTTCGCTCAGGCCACCCACTGCCAGCCCGGCGCGGAAGCCGTCACCACGGTCCTGGGCGGGCGGAGCGCCCTCCAGCCCGCGGATCTCGGCGATCACACAGTCGGCGCGCCCGTTGTCGGCGCACCACTGGGCCGCGTACTCACCGGCCGCCTGGCCGATGGCCACGTTGTCCGCGCCGATGAACATCGAGTAATTCATGTCCACCAGGTTGCGGTCCAGCACGATGACCGGCACGCAGCTTTCCCACGCTTCCTTCACGATGTTGTTCAGCGGGGCGGCTTCGTTCGGGGAGATGATCAGCAGGTCGATGCCCTGGGTCAGCAGGTTCTCAACGTCGCTCACCTGGTCCGCATTGTCCTGCGCGGCGTCCTGGAAGATCACTTCCAGGTTCGGGTACATCTCGGCCGCGGCCGCGATCTGGCTGTCCATCGCCTCACGCCAGGGTTCGGCGCGGTTGGCCTGCGACATCCCGATCACGTAACTGTCCTTGAACTCCGGCGCCGGGCAGTTGGCGGGCAGCGCCGAGCCACTCGCAGCGTACTCCCAGCCCTCCAGCACGGTGCCGTCGACCATGTCCGGGGTGTACATCGTCCAGCCTTCAGCAGCCATCGGGGCAGCAGTCACTGCCGCGGCCTCAGCGTTCGGGCAGTTGAAGGTGTTGCAGACTGCCTGGGCATTGCCGGGGGCAACCGTATCGAAGGGCAGCACGACCCACTGAGGCGGGTTGATGTGTTCGGTCAGGATCATATTGGCCCACTCGATGGCCTGCCGACCACCCGTCGGGTACACAAACGTCACCCCCAGGCGGCCTTCCAGCACGGACATGATCCCGCCGTCCGGCGTGGGCAGCGCGTCGATGCCGATGAACAGCACATCATCCAGATTTACGCCCGCGTCCTCTGCCGCGATGTACGCGCCCTCGGCCATCGGGTCGTTGTGACCGTACAGCACGTCCAGGTCAGGATAGGCCTGGAACGCAGCCGCCGCCGCCGGCACCGCCCGCTCGCGCAGCCAGTCCGCGTTCTGCGAGAAGACGATGTTGGCTTCGCTCAGGCCACCCACTGCCAGCCCGGCGCGGAAGCCGTCACCACGGTCCTGGGCGGGCGGAGCGCCCTCCAGCCCGCGGATCTCGGCGATCACACAGTCGGCGCGCCCGTTGTCGGCGCACCACTGGGCCGCGTACTCACCGGCCGCCTGGCCGATGGCCACGTTGTCCGCGCCGATGAACATCGAGTAATTCATGTCCACCAGGTTGCGGTCCAGCACGATGACCGGCACGCAGCTTTCCCACGCTTCCTTCACGATGTTGTTCAGCGGGGCGGCTTCGTTCGGGGAGATGATCAGCAGGTCGATGCCCTGGGTCAGCAGGTTCTCAACGTCGCTCACCTGGTCCGCATTGTCCTGCGCGGCGTCCTGGAAGATCACTTCCAGGTTCGGGTACATCTCGGCCGCGGCCGCGATCTGGCTGTCCATCGCCTCACGCCAGGGTTCGGCGCGGTTGGCCTGCGACATCCCGATCACGTACTTGTCCTTGGCGGCCGGCAGCGGGCAGCCCGGCGGCAGCGCGCCTTCAGCGCGCGCTTCCATCAGCACGGTGCCATCGACCATTTCCGGCGTGTACATCGTCCAGCCGTCCTGCGCCTGGATCGCCGAAGGGACCAGGGCGAGGGCCATGGCGACGAGCAACACAACACCCAAAGAATGTTTCTTAACCATTACGGTCTTCCTCCTTGTGATTGATCAACCTGCTATCTTGCGACTATCCTGATGTTTCTAATGATGATCTTCTCCTCTCCCCTATTCGGCTTCGCGCGGGCGGAACTGCTGCAGCGCGACTGCGCCGACAACAATCAGGCCCTTCACGATCAACTGCACGTTGCTGTTGACGTTGTTCAGGCTGAGCATGTTGTCCAGAATGCCCAGGATGAACGCCCCGGCGATAGCCCCGACGATCGTGCCTTTGCCGCCCATCAGGCTGGCGCCACCGATGACGACTGCGGCGATGGCGTTTAACTCGTAGTTGACAGCCTCATTTGGGCTGCCCTGGTTCAACTGTGAAGCATGGACAATGCCCGCCAGTGAAGCGAAGAAGCCGCACAGCAGAAACGCCATGATCTTGACCCGCTTGACGATCACGCCGGACAGTCTCGCGGCCGTTTCGTTCCCTCCCGTAGCGTAGATATGCCTGCCGAAGGCTGTGAAATGCAGCACCAGACCCATGATCACAGCCGCGATCAGCATGATGATCGCCGGGACCGGGAACACCCCGTTGATGCGCTGCCCGATGATCTCGAAGATGGGGTCAGCTCCCCCCGCCTGGTAGGAAAGCGGCACCGCGATATCCGTTGACCACACATGCGCCAGCCCGCGGGCGATGTGTGACATGCCCAGCGTGGCGATGAAGGCCGGCACTTTGAAGCGCTCCGAGACCCACCCGCTCCACAGGCCCAGGGCCGCGCCCAGCCCCAGAATGATCATAATGGCCGGGATGGCCGGCACATGGTCGCGCATCAGCAGGAAGGCGGAGCCGGTCGCCCCCAGGGCCACCATCGAGCCGACGGATAGATCGATCCCGCCGATCAGGATGACCAGCAGCTGGCCCACCGCCATGATGCCCGTCTCAGACACGTCGCGCGCCACATTGCTCAGGTTGCGCTGGTTCAGGAAAATGCGCTGGTCGTTACGCACTGGAGAAAAGACAATCGCCAGCACAATGACGATGATCAGGCCAAAGAAGCTCTGGAAGCGGAAGATGAAGCTCAGGGCGCGCAGATAGCGCGGGTTCCTGGCGATGCCTTCGCGGTAGCGCTCCTGCAACTGCCGGTACGGGGCGAGGACGCGGTTCAGCACGCTCACGCCCGCCCCGGCACCGGCCGGGCGCGCGATCCGGTGCTGGGCCAGCAGGCCGATTGCGGCGAAGAAAGCCACCCAGAAACCCGTCCCTCCCAGGTTGGTCAGGGTCAGGTGGTCGGTCTGGCGGCGGGTCAGCGCGAAGTACGTCAGAAAGTAGTTGCGGTCGGTCAGGAAATAGTGGAGGTAGTAGATCAGGGCCAGCACGCCTGCCAGCAGCATCAGAAACGCCGTAAGCCTCCGGTAGCGCGGCATGAGCAATCCCGCCACGGCGAGCGCCAGGGCGGCGAACCCTGCGATCGGGATCAGGACGAGGGGTGACCCGATGTCGTCCCTGGTGATGATGAAGTTGGATTGGACGCGTTCCTCATACCTGGCCAGCACCTGGTCCAGGGTGTCATTCCAGGCCATCACCTCCGTGCCGGAAAAGCGCACGGTCTGCTCCTCCCCCTGGGTCACCTGCAGCCACGGCCACACGAAGAAACCGGCCAGCAGCGCCAGCGCGCAGACCAGCGCAATCAGTTCAGCCAGCGGGATGCCGGCGAAGATCGACTCCCTGACCTGAGTTTTCTCTGCCCGGACAGCCATCGTTCATCTCCCCATTGGATCGATACTGCTAGGCCTGCACATGGTTGTTGCCCTTGTCGCTGAAGCGCGTGGCGGCTTCCATGATCGCTTCCTGGTTGAACTGGTCGCGGCTGAATTCGCCGGTCGGCCGCCCGTCACACAGCACGTAGATGCGGTCGCACACCGCCAGCAGCTCCGGCAGCTCGCTGGAAACCAGCAGGAAGGCCGTTCCCTGCCGGGCCAGCCGCCCGACCAGGGCGTAAATCTCCGCCTTGGCCCCCACGTCGATGCCGCGCGTCGGCTCGTCCAGCAGGAACAGCTTGATCTCCGAGAGCAGGAACTTGGCAACGACCACCTTCTGCTGGTTGCCGCCGCTCAGGTTGGCCACCAGGGTATCGATGCTGGGCGTGCGGATGTTCAGATCGCGGACGACGCCTGTGACCGCTTCACGCTCCGCCTTGAAGTCAACCACCGTCAGCCGGTTCAGGAAGCGCTGCAGCGCGGGCAGACTCGTGTTCTCCACCACCGGCCGGCCCAGGATCAGGCTCTGGCCCTTGCGATCTTCCGCCACCAGGCCAATGCCCCGGGCGATGGAGCGCTGCGGCGACTCGAGCGCGATCTCCTGCCCGTTGAATACGACCCGGCCGCTGACATCCGTGTGCGGATACACCCCGAAAATGGCCTCCAGGACCTGGGTGCGGCCGGCGCCCATCAGTCCCGCGATCCCGACAATCTCCCCCTGGCGGACGTTCAGCGACACATCCTGCAAAACCAGCTTGTTGCCCTGCTTGTAATTGAGTCCTTCTACCTCCAGCACCACCGCACCGAGCTCGACCTGTTCCTTCGGGTACAGCTCATCCAGGTCGCGGCCCACCATCAGCCGGATCATCTCCCGGCTGGACATCTGCGCGGCCTTCGCGCTGCCCGCCACCCGCCCGTCGCGCAGGACGGTGATCCGGTCGGCAACCGTTGTCACCTCGTTGAGGCGGTGCGAGATGTAGATCACGGCCACGCCGCGGTCGCGCAGCCCGCGAATCACGTCGAACAGGTACGTCACCTCGGTATCGCTCAACGCCGAGGTCGGCTCATCCATGATGATGATGCGCGAGTCCAGGCTCAGGGCTTTGGCGATCTCCACCAGCTGGCGGCGGCCCACCCGCAGCTGGTTGATGGGCTGGTCGGGCACGATGTCCAGGCCAAGGTCAACCATGAGGTCATGGGCGGCCCTGCGCATCGCGCGCCGGTCGATGATGCCGAGCGGCGTTTTCAGCTCCCTGCCCAGGAAGATGTTCTCGAAAACGTTCAGCTCCGGCACCAGGTTCAGCTCCTGGTGGATCATGCTGATCGCGCTGGCCTGGGCGTCACGCGTGTTCTGGAAGGCGACGGGTCTGCCGTCCAGCAACAACTCTCCTTCATAGTCAACGTAAACGCCGCTCATGATGTTCATGAGCGTGGATTTGCCCGCGCCATTCTCCCCGACCAGGCAGTGCACCTCGCCGGGACGGACGTCGAACGTCACGTCATCGAGCGCCACCAC
>CAZGYW010000108.1:0-7486 GCA_964530495.1 uncultured Anaerolineae bacterium | reverse complement strand
GCCAGATCTTCAACCATTTCAAGTGGAAACCCTGTCTTCGCCTGTATCCTGGCGGGTGACACACCGGGATGCACAGCAATGAGGCGCATCATGCCATTGTGCCAGTCAAACTGCCCCAGATCACTGAGCAGGTAAACCGGACCCCGGCCATGCGTCCGCGCAGGATCGTGTCCCAGCCCGCTGACAAAATCAACTTTGGGGACAAACACTGCCCGAGAGTGCCTGGGAACATACAGGTGCATCGCGGTGTAGACCACACTCACATCAGGTATCCCGCCTGCACCAGGCAGGCGCATTCGCGGCAGCCGGTAATCCTGACCAATCGCGATGTTGTTGAAGTTGCCTCGGGCATCGACCTGAGCCGGTCGCAGGTATTCGAGCGGATGCAACCGGGGCAGCAGGTCAGCCGCCACTGAAATGAATCCGACAGTGATGAGTGCTTTATCCAGCCACTGAGCTTCTACACCCGCCAGAGCCAGTGGCGCCCAGTCCTGGCAGATTCCCTGTCCAATAGCCGACGCAAAGCGCAGATTTGGAGCATGAGCGAGTTTGGCCAGAACATAGCCTGCCACCACCAGCGGCGTGGCGATTCCCTGGGCAACAGTTTCGCCATCCTGAATACGCCGCGCAATGCAAACGGACATCAACTCATCAACAGAGTACTCCTGCGCATTCACAGCCGTGATCTCCAGTTTCCGGGGCAACTCATGGCCGAACGCCCTGCCTCGCCTCGGTCAGCAACCGGAGCGCCGCTTCAAGCTGAACATCCTCGTCAGGCCGCGTCAGGTCGTATTCAACGAACACATCAGGCGTAAGGCCAACCTCCGCGATGGTGCGGTCGGCAGGAGTGTACCAGCGAGCATTGGTGATCCTTACGCCCCCCCCATTGGATAGCTCGCGCCATGTTTGCACCGACCCCTTGCCAAACGTCGGGGTTCCAACGATCGTCGCCCTCCCCAGATCCTGCAGCGCACCGGCCACCAGTTCAGAAGCACTCGCACTGCCCTCATCCACCAGCACGACCATCGGCACCGTTGGCGCCGTCGCTGCGCCATCGGCTCGGAACACCTGCTCACCGTCTCGACCGCGTTCAGTCACGATCACGCCATCCAGCACGAATTCACTGGCCACTTCGACTGCAGTAGAAAGATACCCGCCAGGATTGCCCCGGAAATCCAACACCAGGCCGGGGCCGCTCTCCGCGTTCAACACGCTGAGTTGCTCTCGCAACTCGCTGGCAGTATCCGCCCCAAACTGATACAGACGGATATAGGCAACACCGCCGTCCAATGGTCGGGCTTCCACGGAGGGTATCTCGATTTCGCTGCGGACAACGGGAACTCTGATCAGCTCTGTCTCACCTTCACGTTGGATGCCCAGTTCAACGGTTGTGCCCCGGGCCCCCCGGATTAGCGCGATGATCTCGCTCTGCGGCAAATCAGTGATCCGGTCGCCATCAACCTCAATGACGATGTCACCGCTCCGCACATCCGCCTGCTCCGCGGGAGAGCCGGGCATTGTGCTGACAATAACCAGCCCGCCGCTCTCAACATCCTGCCGTACACTGGCGCCAATCCCCTCAAACCGCCCTTCGAGATCACTGTTGAGCATCTTAAAGGTTTGCGGTGTCATATAGAAGCTGAACGGGTCATCCAGGACGTCCATCAAGCCATTTAGCGCGCCTTCAAGGAGCAGATCATCGTCTGGAGGGCTGACATACTGGGATCGTACAAAATCCCATGCTTCCACCAGGGGTACCAGCGCAGGGTCGAGTGCTACCTGTCCTGGCGCGCGAGCGCCGGCCGCCCCGGTAGTGATACCAAGCCAATAGCCAGCAGCGAAAATGGCCAGCAGGGCCAGCCAGAGTCCAGCTTTTCGCAATCCATTCATGACACTGCGCTCCGAAGACCGGATAACAGACAATACACTACAACAGAGTACCATCTCACTCTGGATACAGGATGAGCGCAGGCCCAGCATAGGCTGAGATTCATGAGATCGGCCAGTCATCCGCCAGGCAACGGGCGAGATAGTCAGCGAACTGTCCCGCTGCGCAGGCCTCTGTGTAGGCCAGAATCTCGCCTCCGCCCACAGGATACAATGGATGGCAGGAGCTGGGCCACGCGCCACGAGGCACATGAACAACCATGCCCACCAGCGGGGCGGGAACATCAACATCGCTGGTCAGCTTCTCGACAACCTGCTCTGCAGTAACAATGACGTTTGTGGCCAGATATGCCAGCTCCCGATCGATCGCGAGGTTTCGGTTCAGGCGCGCGTTTCCCGCATAGTCAGCCACCAGCGCATGGATTACAGCGACATCGCAGGTAATCGCCGGGAACGCCATCAATGTTTCGCCTGAATACGGATCAACAATCGTCTTGACATCCGGTCTGAGGCGTGGGAGATCTGTGCCAATCCACGCACGAGAGGGCATGAACCCCACTGCGCTCAAGCCGGCACGAATGCCATACGCCAGGCTGGCCTCGGTCTCCTCCACGACTTCAAGCGTTCCTTCCGTCGCGCGCTGGGTAAACATCGGCGCTAATCCGAATGCCTCCAGCCCAAAGTAACAGGTGCGCGTGCGCCCCACCACGCCGGCGCCAACAAGCAGGTCGGCTTCGTAACTGGCAGTGAAACTGAGCAACGTCAGATTTGCGGGCCGCTTTGGATGCCGCAGCAGCGCGCGAACAAACGCCACCGGCCGCCGGTACAGAGTCATGCCACCAAGCCCGAGGGTCTGGCCGTCACTGACAAGTTGGGCGGCTTCCTCCAATGTAGCGCGGCGATCAGCCCTGTACGTCATTACTGCTCCGAGGAAGCTGTGCACGCCAGTCGGCAAGCTGCGTGCTCAAGCTGGCGATGTAATCCCGCTTCTCGCACCGATCGATCCAGGCAGCCGGAATGGCTTCCAGTCCAAGTCTCGCCGCACTGATTCCTCCGGCGATTGATGCAATTGAGTCGCTATCCCCGTTGGAGTTAGCACCCCGGCGAACCACCGCCACGTAGTCATCGGGATGGCGCATGACGCAATACAGAGCGAGCGCAACCGCTTCTTCACCAACCCAGCCCTCGCCAATATGGCGCATCGCCGCGATTTCATCCCCCAACCCCAGCACATGCCCAACCCTGTGCAGGGCAAGATCAAACTCCTCAGACACTCCGTCAACGAAGACGGCAAGCTGATGCAGATAGCTATCGGGATGCACCCCATCCAATGCCAGTTTCACCAGGTACGCGGCGCCAACACTGGCTGCAACGGCCGCTGGATGGCGATGGGTGATCAGACTCGAGGCCTCGGCCACTGTCCGAAGCATCTCGGTGTCGTGCTGGTAGACATATCCGATCGGCGCCACACGCATAGCTGAACCGCAGCCTTTGGACTCGATGAGTCCAGCTTCTCGCCATTCAAGACCCGACTCATAGCGCCGGATGCCCTCCAGACAGGTCCTGCCCGGAGCGCGATTATTCTCCGGACTGTGGGCCCACCTGACAAACTGCCGACCGACCTCCTGCATCATCACGTCCACGTCCTGAGAATCACTGGCGAGGATGCCCTCAGCCAGCGCCAGCGTCATCTGGGTGTCATCTGTGAACAACGCGGGATCCGGCGGTTCCAGAATACCCTGCGGGCCATACTGCCCCCTGATCTCCTCCAGCTTGAGAAATTCGGTGGGCCATCCCAGCGCATCTCCGAGCGCCAGCCCGTATAGAATCGCTGCACTGCGTTGCATATTCGGCTCATCCATTGTCATACAGCACTCCCTTAAATGTGGCGAAATTCTAACATGGCTTTGGCAGGGTTGCGATTATGCAGTATTGTCTATACGATCAACGCGATTCTTTACCGTTTCGTTAACTGAGATCTCACCATGACATCCTTCAACACAGACATGTTCGGACCCCGCAGCACTATCGTTGGCGTCCGCTTCACCAAAATCGGCAAGTTGTACCACTTCGACACTGGAGAACATCCGGAGGTTCAGCCGGGCGATTTTGCCATTGTGGAGACTTCGCGCGGTCGTCAGATGGGCCAGATTATCGGCTATGCGCCCTTTGAGGAGGGACGCGAATACAAATCGATCCTGCGCAAAGCCACCCCACGGGATCTGACGCTCAGCCAGGTGTGGCGTGAACGTGAGGTCGGCGCGCTGATCACCTGCCGGGAGACAGCCAGCAAGTATCCGGAGTTCAAACAGATCAAATTCGTGGCCGCCGAATACAACTACGATGGCAGCATGTTGACCTTCCTCTACAAGACGGAGACGGATAGCAAGCCCAACGTAAATCGGTTGCGCAACGATCTCACCCGGCAGTTTCGCAACACCAGGCTTGAACTCCGGCAGATCGGGCCGCGCGACGTTGCCAAACTGCTCGGTGGGTATGGCGCCTGTGGGCAGCCGCGTTGTTGCAGCACTTTCCTCACGGACTTCAGCCCGATCTCAATCAAGATGGCCAAGGCGCAGGGGATTTCCCTCAATCCATCGGAGATTACCGGCATGTGTGGCCGCCTGCGCTGCTGTCTGATCTACGAATATGAGCAGTATGTCGAAGCGCGAAAAACCCTGCCCAAGCGCAACAAACGCGTTGGCACCCCTGCTGGCGAGGGCAAGGTCATCGACGTCCTGCCGCTTCAGGATGCGGTAATCGTCAAGGTGGAGAACGACCGGCTTGTCTTCAGCCGGGAGGAGATCATGCCCCTCGACGAATGGGAAGCCCTGCAGAAGAAAGCCCAGCAAGGCTGCAACAAACACGAGAACGGTGAGTGCGACTGCGGGGCAAATCGGTAGGCGATACCCCCGGCCACTCGTTATGGCGTAGCGAGGTTACCGACCAATGAATGATTTCCGCACCAGAGCAGCGCAGCTAGACGAACATCTCGTCACCTGGCGGCGTGACTTTCACAGTCACCCCGAAATCGCCTTTCAGGAGCAGCGCACGGCAGGCAAAGCCGCCGATGAATTGCGCGCTCTGGGCCTGGAGGTGCAGACAGAAGTTGGCCGCACCGGGGTTGTGGCCATTCTGGAGGGCGCACATGATGGCCCGACCGTGCTGGTCCGCTGCGACATGGATGCGCTGCCTATGACTGAGGAAAACACAGTCCCCTACGCCTCCACCGACCCCGCTGCAATGCACGCCTGCGGGCATGATGGCCATACCGCGATCGGACTTGCAGTCGCCCATATACTGACCGATCTGCGTGACAACATCCATGGTCGTGTGAAGTTCGTTTTCCAGCCTGCTGAAGAAACCGCAGAGGGCGCCCGGGCAATGATCAAGGATGGTGTCCTGGACGCACCGGTCCCGGCAGTAGCGCTGGGGTTGCATCTCTGGAACTCGATGCCCGTTGGTCAGGTTGCAGTGACTCCTGGCCCTGCGATGGCTGGTGCTGACACCTTCGATATCGTCATCCGTGGCAAAGGCGGGCATGGCGCTTCCCCGCACGAAACGCGCGATCCGCTGCTGGCTGCAGCGCAGGTTGTCACCGCGCTCCAATCGGTGGTGAGCCGCAACGTGGATCCGCTTGACACGGCCGTACTCTCAGTGACCAGTTTCCATGCCGGCACCGCTGCGAATATCATCCCGCCTGAAGCCCACTTGCGCGGCACTATCCGCAGCTATACCGATTCAGTGCACGATCTGGTGATCAAGCGTCTGCACGAACTAACAGAAGGTATCACCCGGGCGATGGGCTGTGAAGCAGAGGTCAAGACCGTTCAGGTGACACCGCCGCTGGTCAATGATCTGCAGGTGTCGCAGGTTGTAAGCCAGGCCATCATGCCTTACGTCAAACTGCAGCCCATCCTGACGGACGTTCGCACCATGGGCGCTGAAGACATGGCGATCTTCCTGCAGCACACTCCCGGTTGCTTCATCTTCGTTGGCTCAGGCAATTCGGATCGTGGACTGGACTTCCCTCACCACCATCCACGGTTCGACTTTGATGAGGCCGCCCTTTCGATCGGCGCAACCCTGTTGACTGCGGCGGTTGCCGCCTACGTCATCCCGGAATAGCTACTGGGAGGATTCCTGGACAGCATGCAGGAGAGCAACATCTTTCGATGGCGCGCTGGCGCGGGATGGCTGGTCCTGAGCGGCGGCGGCTCATATCTCGAAGGGCAGACAGAGCCAATCGACATGGCGGCGCTGACCCGCAGTGCCGCTGATGGTGCGCTGATCCTCATAGGTGCCGCCGGCGAGAGTCTTGACGATGCTGAGCGCTACCTGGGGTACCTTGGCGAGCTTGGAGGCCGCAGCGGTTATATCCTGGATATCATCTCGGAAGATGATGAATCGCTTCGCACCCAGCTGAGCGAAGCCGGCATCATCATTATTGGCGATGGTCCACACCGATCGCGCCTGTTCGACGGTATGCATGGCGCGGCCATTCAGGGCATTGCTCAGGCGCACACTCAGGGAGCGCTGGTCATGGGGATTGGCATTGGCGCCGACCTGTTCGGAGAATGGGTGGTCTCCTTACCGGATGGACAGCCCGGGGCTACAGGATTCGCCTGGCTTGCCAACGCCGCGGTTCTCGGTGGCATCGCTGCTGATCCTGACAGGCGTCGCCTGCAGACTCTCCTGCATGCCGCACCAACAGCTTACGGGCTGAATGTTCGGCCTGGCTCCGCACTCACCCTTGGGCCGGAAGGCCAGGTCGAACTGTGGGGCAAACAACAAATATCGATCTCTCTGGGCAAAGCGTATACGATTCTGGACTGAACGGCAGATGTTCACAGCACTTGACTCCAGTTCGCCAGATGGCATCCCTGATATGCTGCCGCCACAGCGTGTGGTGTCACTGGTCCCCAGCATGACCGAGACTCTGTTCGACCTCAATCTGGGCGAGCGCATCGTCGGAATCTCTGATGACTGCATCCATCCCGCGGATCGGTTTGCCCATTTACTGCGCCTTGGAGGAACTCGGAATCCGGACATTGCCGAGATCGTCGCGCTCGCCCCTGACCTGGTCCTCCTGAACCGCGATGACAATCGGCAGGAAGACGCAATCCGCCTCATCAACGCGAGAATACCCATCTGGATCACCCATCCGCAGACCGTTGGCGAAGCCATAAACTTGCTCTGGAACCTGATGACGGTCTTTGCAGAGCCATCCGCAACCGAACGGGTCCGTTGGATCGAGCGCCAGATGGACTGGACCGCCGCAGCAACGCAGCGGGAGCCGGTGCGAACACTGGTGGTAAGCGGGCATTCGCCCTGGAGCGCACTTCCAGCGGCACCCTATACACAGGATCTCCTGCGTCTATGCGGGGGGCAGAGTGTGTTCACACCGCCTGAATCTTCTCCAGGTCTTTCTTACCATGAGCTTACACCCGACGAGATCGCGGCGTTTCGCCCGGAGGTCATCCTGCTGGCAAATGGGCCTGCGATCTTTGGCCAAACGCAGGTTGAGGGACTCTCCGGGCTGGACATACCGGCAGCCAACAACGGCCGGATTCACATTGTCGATGGAACCCTGCTCACC
>CAZGYW010000107.1:0-7504 GCA_964530495.1 uncultured Anaerolineae bacterium | reverse complement strand
TCCGGCGGGACGAGGTTCTGAATGTTGTGGACGTTGGCGAACACGAAGCCGCCGCCGGGTGCCAGCGCGTCGATGTTGCGCCGCACCTCGTCGGCCACTTCCTCCGGCGTGCCGAAGGCCAGCGCGCCCTGCGGGTTGCACGCCCCGCCCCAGAACACGATGTCCTTGCCGAAATCGCGCTTGAGGCCGGCCGGGTCCATGCCCGTCGCCGAGACCTGCACCGGGTTCAGGATGTCCACTCCCGTCTCGATCAGGAGGGGAATCCAGGGCCGGGCGGAGCCGCAGCAGTGGAAGAAGATCTTGGCCTTGCTCATGGCCTTGACGGTATCGAACAGCCGGCGGTGCAACGGCATCACATGGCGCTTGTACCACTCCGGGCTGACCAGCGGCCCGTTCTGCCCGCTGAGGTCATCCCAGTAGACCCACACGTCCAGGATGTCCCCGGCCTCCTCCAGCATTTTGACCGTAGCGGCATGGTAAATCTCGAACATCTTGCCCAGCACCGCATCGGAGAAGCGGGCATCCAGCGCTGTGCCCATCAGGAATTCCTCCATAGGCATCACCCGCGCCGGCTGCTCGAAGATCCCCCCGCCAAAGACGGAATAGGCCGCCACCGCCCGCCCGGTTTCCCGGACGGCCAGACAGCGCTCGCGGAAGCCGCGCCAGCGGCCCGGGTCCAGCGGATCCGGCCAGTCCGTCCACTGCTGGAAGGCTTCCAGCGTGCCTTCCTTGATCGGGAATTCGCGGTAGTCAAAGTAATGGCCGCCTTTGGGCCGGAACACCCGCGTCCCCCAGCCGTCCACGTAGGTATCGTATTCTTCCCCACGCTCCAGCTTGAACGTCCAGCTGTCGGGGTCGCCCATCCCGGCCTGCATCACATCGGAGTGCAGCCGGTCGTAGACGTCCAGATGGGGCGTAACACACCCCGCCCACGTCCCGCCGCCGAGGTCGTCCGGATCGTAGGGGCGCGGCTCCAGGCCCAGGCAGGCGCGCAGGTCATCATACGCCTGGTAGCAGATCGTGCTGACCCCCGTCCCCCCGATGTCGATCGGGACGCGGTCAGGCTCCTGGTGGTTCAGCGCGGCCAGCAGGCGCTCTCGTGGTTGCATCGTGCCCTCTTTATCAGCTAACCGGGCCTACAGCGCCCGGTGCGTCTGGCGATCAAAGTAGAAGCAGATTTCCGGGCGGACGCTCACTCCGGCCCGGTCGCCCTCCACAATCGTAAACTCAATCGGCATGATCACATCCAGCAGCTTATCGTACGCCTTGATCGTGACCAGCTTGCCGTCGAACTGGTTCTGGACGCTGTAGACCTCCCCCTGCAGATCGCCGCTACCGGGCGGCGCGACCTTCACATCGGTTGGCCGCAGGCCGAGCGTGACTTCCTGCCCCGGCGCGAGCGTGCTGAGCGTGCCCGCCGTTGGCAGGCTGAACGCGTCGCCATCCGCCACGAAGCGCAGCCCCGCATCGATCCTGCCGTCAAAGAACATCATCGGCAGGTCACCGAAGAGCTGCCCGACCTCGATTGCCGCCGGGCGGTTGTACACCGTCTTGGTCTGGTCGAACTGGAGCACGCTCCCTTTGTAGAGCACGACCACGCGGTCGGCCAGGGAGAGCGCCTCCAGGTAGTCGTGCGTCACGTAGACGGTGGTCTTGTTCAGGTCCTGGCGCATACGCTTCAGCTCGCGGCGCATGGCGTTGCGCAGCTTGGCATCCAGGTGGGAGATCGGCTCGTCAAAGAGAAAGACGTGCGGCTCCCGGATCAGGGCGCGGCCCAGCGACACGCGCTGGCGCTGCCCCTGGCTGAGCTGGCGCGGCAGGCGGTCCAGCAGCATGTCGATGGCGAGCAGCTTCGCGACACGCTCCACCCGCGCCGGAATCTCGGACTCCGGCACACGGTAGCGCGGCGAGCGCAGCGGGAAGGCCAGGTTATCGAAGACCTTGAGCTGCGGGTAGAGGGCGTAGGTTTCGAAAACCATCGCCACATTGCGATCCTGGGGCGGCAGGTCGGTCACGTCCTGCCCGTTGATCAGCACTGTCCCGCTTTCCGGGTACTCGATCCCGGCGATGCAGTTGAGCGTCGTGGTTTTGCCCGCGCCGGACGGCCCGACGATCACCACAAACTCCCCTTCCTGGCACTCGAACGAGACATCCTTGATGGCCTGGGTATTGCCGAACCGCTTGCTGAGTCGGTCTACTACGAGGGTTGCCATAGGACTCTCACCTTATTCGATGCGCCGGGTGGTCGCCGGATCAAAGAAATGAAGATCGTCAAACGCCATGCTCACCTGCACCGGGTCATCCACCCCGAACGGAAGCTCCGGCGGAGAGATGCACTCCATCACCTGCCCACCGACCTCCACCTGGCTGATGCCCTGCTTGCCCAGGAACTCGTGCACGAGCAGCTTGCCGGGCAGCGTGCCGGTTGCCCGCGCCGGGTCATGCGCGCCAATCCGCAGGCGCTGGGGCCGCACGCCGATCACCACCGCCCGCCCATCGTAGGGCTGCAGCTTCTGCAACGCCGCCAGCGGGATGCTCGCCTGGTCGAACTGCAGCACCAGGCCATCCTGCGGCCACTCCAGGCGCAGCCGGCCTTCGCCCAGACTCAGCTTGCACTGAGCGGTGTTCATGGGCGGCTCACCAATGAAGCCGGCCACGAACAGGTTGGCCGGTCGATTGAACAGGTCCATCGGCGTGCCGATCTGCTGGATCACGCCCAGGTCCATCACAATCACGCGGTCGGCCAGGGCCACCGCCTCGATCTGGTCGTGGGTGACGTAGATCACGGTCGCGCCGGTTTCCGTCTGCATGTGTTTGATCTCGGCCCGGGCGTGGTGGCGCACGTCGGCATCCACGTGCGATAGCGGCTCGTCCATCAGGAACACGGTTGGCTCCCGCACCAGGGCGCGGGCCAGGGAAACGCGCTGCTTCTGCCCGCCGGCCAGGCCCTGCGGCATCATGTTCAGGATGTCCGTGATCGAGAGGCTATTGGCGACCTGCATCACCCGGCGGTGAATCTCGTCTTTGGAAAGCTTCATCACCTGCAGCGGGAAGGCGATGTTCTCGTAAACCGTCAGCGGCGGGTAGAGGGCATACGTCTCGAAGGCCATCGCCACGTTGCGCAGCCGGGGCGGCAGGTCGTTGACCACCTTGCCGCCGATTTTGATCGTGCCGCTGGTGATCGACTCCAGGCCGGTGATCATGCGCAGGGTCGTGGTCTTGCCGCAGCCGGACGGCCCCAGCATCACCACAAACTCGCCATCCTCAACCACATAGGTGGCCCCCTTCACCGCATCTTCCGGGGCGCCGTAGTTCTTGTGCACATTCTCAAGCTCGACTCTTGCCATGGTAACGTGCCCCTATCACTTCACGGCGCCGAAGGTCAGGCCGCGGATCATGTACGGTTGGACGAGCAGGGCCAGGACGATCTCCGGCAGGATGGTCACCACGGTCGCAGCGGCCATCTGCCCCCACAGCACCTCGTTGTAGGCCATGAAGCTCATCAGGCCCACGGTGACCGGCTGCGTGCTCTGCCCGCCCAGCATCAGGCCAAAGACGAAGTTATTCCAGGAGAAGATGAAAGCCAGCACGACCGAGGCCGCCAGGCCCGGCGCGGCCAGCGGCAGCACCAGCCGGATGAACGCCCCGAACCACGAGTAGCCGTCCGTTTGCGCGGCCTGCTCGATCGCGACCGGGATCTCCTCGAAGTAGGAGCGCATCATCCACACGATCAGCGGCAGCGTGATGAGCTGGTAGACCAGAATCAGGCCGAAGTAGGTGTTATACAGCCCCAGCTTCTGGTAAATGACGTACAGTGGCAGGATGATCGTGATCTCCGGCACGAAGCGGAAGCTGAGGTAGGTGAAGGCCAGCGTCTCCCGCAGCTTGAAGCGGAAGCGCGCCAGCGCGTAGGCCGCCGGCAGCCCGATCAGGACCGAGACTCCCACCGCGCCCACCGCGATAATCAGGCTGTTCTTGAAGTACGACAGGAAGGTGGAGCCGGCCATCTGCCCTTCCCCCCCGCCGGAAAAGAGCGCCTGGTAGTTTTCCAGGGTCGGGGTAAAGAGGAACTTGGGCGGCACTGAAATCACGTCCGCCTTGTTCTTGAACGACATCATCACGATCCAGAGGATCGGGGCCAGGATGTAGGCCGCCAGGATCAGCATCAGTACGTAACGCCCCACCGTGCTACGCCGGTTGTTCATTATTTTGAGCCTCCCCCGTCGATCGCTGCCAGCGATTGGCCAGCCAGGTGCTCACGGTGTAGTTGATCACCCACAGCACCAGCACCTTGGCGATTGCCGATCCCAGGTTGTAGAACTGGAACACTTCCTTGTAGACGGTGATGGGGATCGTGGTGGTCACGTTCATCGGGCCGCCGACGGTCGTGGCGAAGATGATGTCGAAGAGCTTGATCACGTCCACCACGCGGAAGAGCAGCACGATCAGGATGAACGGCTTGAGCATCGGCAGAATGAGCCGGCGCATGATGAAAAGGTAGCTGGAGCCGTCCACCTCGGCGGCCTCAAACGGCTCGCGGGGCAGCGACTGCATCCCGCTCAGGAGCACCAGCGCCACAAACGGCGTGGAAGACCAGATCTCGATGAACATAATGGAAAAGCGCGCCGCCCAGGGGACGGACAGCCAGGCGAAATCCCCGAAGCCGAAGAGCGCGTTGATTGGCCCGCTGTTGGGGGCCAGCATCGTCTTCCACATCATGCCGGAAACGACGGGCGGCAGCATCAGCGGCAGGAGCAGCAGGGTACGCATCAGGCCCACACCGCGCCCCGCCCGGCTCAGCAGCTGGGCGATCAGGAAGCCGAGCGTCAGCTCCACCACCAGTGCGATCACGGCGAACAGCAGCGTATTCCCCAGCGCGTTCCAGAACGAGCTGCTGGAGAACATGTTGATGTAGTTGCGCAGGCCGATGAACTCAAAGTCGGGCTTGATGATGCGGTAATTGGTGAAGCTGTAATACACCGCGATGGCAAACGGCACCATGATGCCGATCAGGGCCAGGGTGGCCGGCGTCGTCATGATGGCCGGCGCCCAGTTGCGGCGTTTGCGTTGCGGAGGGGAGCTGGACTCAATGGCCTGTTGCGCCATGCACATGACCTCCAATGGCCGCCGGAAAGCGGCGGTCGCTGCACCGGGTACAGACCGGGTGGAGGAGCAACATCCTCCACCCGGCGGTTACTGATTAACGTTACAACACGGCCGCGTTACTGCAGCGTACCGGACGACTGCAGCAGCGCCGTCACTTCGGAGGCCACCCAGTCCATTGCTTCCTGGGCGTCAGCCTGCTCGTAGTAGTAGGTCTGCAGGCCCTGGATCCACAGGTTCCAGACGCCGGGCAGGTCAGACATCGGAGCCGGCAGCCACGCAGCCCGCTCGTCATAGTTGCCCTGCAGCACTTCGCGGAAGGCGCCATCGCCCCACTGCGAGGTCAGCTCAACCAGCTTGTCGCTGTTCCAGACGCTCGCGCGGGTCGGCCAGCTGCCCACACCGGAGAAGGACGTCATCGTGTCCGTGCCGGAAGCCCAGACCATGAACAGCCACGCGGCGCCCTTATTCTCCGCCTTGGAGTTCATGCTCAGGCCCCACGTCCAGATGTTGGAGATGCGCTGCCCATCCGGGCCGGCGGGAATCGGGGCATAGCCCAGCTTGCCGGCGACCTGGCTGGTCTCAGGGTTCTCGTAGGTCGGGATGAAGTTGTCACCGTCGACCGTCATCACGTACTGGCCGGTGGTCATGCCCTGCTGCAGGTCATACCACATCGTGCTCGGCCACTCCGGCGAGCCGGTCTCGCGCAGGGTGTCGATGTAGAGCTGGGTGAACTCCACCGAAACGGGGTCGTTCATGGCCGGGGTCAGGTCTTCATGGAAGTCCGCCCCGCCGTAGGAGAACAGGCTGGAGATGAACCCGGCCTGGATGCTGGTGATGTCCAGCGCCCCGCGCTGCAGCACGGAGTAGTACTCGCCACCGCTCAGTTCCTGGATCTGGCGGGCGGTCGCGGCCCACTCTTCCCAGGTCTGCGGCACTTCCAGACCCCACTCATCAAAGAGGTCCTTGCGGTAGGTCAGGAGCGTGGTCTCGGCGTTGACCGGCAGGCTCCACAGCGCACCCTGGCCCAGGCCGGCGGGCCCGGGGGTGCCATCCCAGCGCTGGGCGGCGATGGCCCAGGGGTAGAAGTCCTCGAAATCCCATTCCGCGGGGGTCAGGGCCGGGTCCTCGATGAACTGGTCGAGCGGCTCGATCCAGCCCGCCTCGCTCCAGCCCCAGCAGAACGACGCGCCACTCATGAACACGTCGTATTCACCCGCGCCGCTGGAGAGGTCTACATTCAGCTTGTCCCAGTACTGGGCTTCGGCGACGACCAGGTATTCGACCTCGATCCCGGTCCGGTCAATGAACTCCTGCAGGTTCTGGCGGATGCCCTGTGACATGGCGACTTCCGTCAGGAACACGGTAATCTTCTGGCCCTCGAACTGGCGCCAGTTGAAGTCCTCCTGCGCGGCGGCAGGCAGGGCCATCAGGATGGTCGCCACGATCAGGACGAGTGCCACCACACGTTGCGCGCGCTTGTTCATCTATTCTCTCCCCTTAAGACATGAGGCTTTTCGCCAGGCTATCGTCGACAGCTAGAATGCTAGAGAGTTTCGCCCATGAACCTCCTTAACTCGCGCTTGCCGGCGGCCACTACGGCAGCGATCCTCTTCAGGCGATCTCGCGGATGACCGGCTGCGTCACTTCCGCGACCAGGACGTTGACGCCCTTGCGGCCCAGCTCGGCCAGGAGCTGCGGCGGCGCGGCGCTATCGGTGATCAGCGTGCTCACCACCCCCAGCCCGGCCACCGACACAAAACACGTGCGCTGCAGCTTGGAACTGTCGGCGACGACGATCACCTGCTCGGCGCACGCGATCAGCGCCCGCTTCACAAGCGCATCCTCCAGGTTGTACTCCGTCAGGCCCGTCTCCAGGTGCAGCCCGCCGATGCCAATGAAGGCTTTGTCCGCGTGGAAGCCAAGCAGCGTGTTTTCGGCTACATGGCCCACCATGGAAAGCTCCTGCTTGCGGACGATGCCGCCCGTCAGGATCAGGCGGATGTCCGGCGCGTCAACCAGGATGTTGGCGATAGGCAGGCTGGCGGTCAGAACAGTGAGGTTGCGCACGCCGACAAGGCTGCGCGCGATCTCCAGCGTGGTCGTCCCCACATCGAGGGCCAGGCTGTCGCCCTCGGTCACCAGGCTGACGGCGACGCTGGCGATGGCGCGCTTGGCTTCCACGTTGGCGGAGGCGCGCTGCATGTGGGGCGGTTCATAGCTCCGGCTGCGGCGGGCGATCACACCGCCGTGAACGCGCTGCAGCAAGCCCTCATCGGCCAATGCCCGCAGGTCGCGCCGGATCGTCATCTCGGAAACATCCAGCCTGGTGCACAATTCCGTCACCGACAGGGCATGGCGTTCCTCCACCAGTTCAAGGATCCGTTTGCGACGCTCGGCA
>CAZGYW010000106.1:0-7550 GCA_964530495.1 uncultured Anaerolineae bacterium | reverse complement strand
CCCCCTTGCGGCCGATCGTCCGCCGCTCCCAGTCGGTCAGCGCCTCGGACGAGCCAATGCGTCCCAGGTCGTCCAGCGCCTGTCCGTACAGCATTTCCAGTCTCTCAAGCATAGGTCACACCCTCTCCCCCAATACAAAACGCCCGCATCCCCACAGGGACGCGAGCGTCATCACTCACGCGGTACCACCCTGGTTGCGCCGCGCCCCATCCGGGCACGCCGCCACTCACTCACGCCGTCGCCGTTGTTGGGCGCTGCCCACCACCGGGAACGGCTGCCCCGTTAACGCTGGGCCTGCGGAGCAGACTACACAGACTTTCTCACTTTAGCGGCCCGGAGGCCGGTTGCCACGTTCGCGGGCTTGCAGTTTCGACCACAGGGAGAAACTGCCAAACCAACGAAGCGCGGAGCGCAAGTTGGTCGTTCACCTGTCAGCTCAGGAGGGAATTTCAGCGGGGGTCACCGGTGCGCGCTTGCAGTCCGGGCGCGTACTCCCTGGGCGGCGCTAGCCCCGCGTACTTATCTCCGTCAACGCTGTTTGCATGATCGTCATCTTTGACGTTGTGCCCAACATTATGCCGGAGATCGGCGGCAGTGTCAACGGGTGGAAACACCTCTCACCGCAAAGATCGCAAAGGAAGATCAGACGCAAAGGCCGCAAAGAGAGGCTAGTGATAGAAAACTCAAGACAAGAATAGAACTTCACTATGTTTGCTTCATGTTATTAATGGTTCATTTCTTCTTTGCGCCCTTGGCGGTTAGCTTTTCCCTTTGCGATCTTTGCGGTGAGACGTCGTTGTCTTTTCGCCGCCCGCCCCGGAGTATAATGAGATCAAGGAAGGAGCACGACCATGACCACCGGCCAATTCGACCTTCAGCGTGCAGCTCCCTACCAGGTATGGGGCCGCGACCAGATCGACGCCGAGACGCTGGCCCAGATGGACCGCGCCGCCCGCCTGCCGATCGCCCTGCGCGGCGCGCTGATGCCGGACGCGCATGTGGGGTATGGCCTGCCCATCGGCGGCGTGCTGGCCACGCTCAACGCCGTGATCCCATACGCCGTCGGGGTGGATATCGCCTGCCGGGTGCGGATGACGATCTTCAACGTCTCACCGACCGTGATCGACTCCCAGCGCGAGGCGCTGCGCCGCGCGATTGAGGAGAACACCGTCTTCGGGGAGGGCGGCGCATGGCCGACCCCGCAGCAGCACCCCGTCATGGACGATCCCGCCTGGCGCGAGATCCCCTTCGCCCGCCAGCGCAGGGATCACGCCTGGCAGCAGCTTGGCACCAGCGGCGGCGGCAATCACTTCGTCGAGTTTGGCGCGCTGACCGTCTGGCAGCCAGTGGATCGCATCCCGCCCGGCAATTACCTGGCCCTGCTCTCCCATAGCGGCAGCCGCCGCTTCGGCTATGAGGCCGCCGAGCACTACACCGCGATCGCCCGGCAGACGCTTGCCGACCGCCTGCCGAAGGAATTTCTGCACCTGGCCTGGCTGGAGCTGGGCCGCGACGGGGATGAATACTGGCAGGTGATGCAGCTTGCCGGGCGCTATGCCAGCGCCAATCATGCCGTGATCCACCGCCGCATCGTCTCTGCCCTGCGCTTCGAGGTGCTGGGCAGCGTGGAGAACCACCACAACTTCGCCTGGCTGGAAACGGTTGATGGAATGCAGGCGGTCGTCCACCGCAAGGGCGCCACGCCCGCCGGCACAGGCGCGCTGGGCGTCATCCCCGGCAGCATGAGCGCGCCCGGCTACATCGTGCGGGGTAAAGGCAGCGCGGAGGGCCTCAACTCCGCCGCCCACGGCGCGGGCCGCCAGATGAGCCGCGGGGAAGCCTTGCGCCGCTTCAACCGGGCGGACGAAGACCGCAAGCTGGAGCGGAACGGAATCGATCTGCTCTCCGCCGGGCTGGACGAAGCGCCCGGTGCCTACAAGGACATCCGCCGCGTGATGGAAGCCCAGGCCGATCTGGTGGAGCCGCTGGCCGAGTTCCAGCCGCGTATCGTCAAGATGGCCCCGGAGAAGGGTCATGGGCGCGGCGGAAAGGGCAAAGGCAAGGGCAAGCACCGGCGTTAGCTTAAAAATTCCCCCGCCGGTGGTTCCGTTTTTGCGATCCGGATTTATAGTAGTATCGGAACGCTGTTCGGAAGCTGAGGGTGGAGGACGCCGGAGTGTACGGGTCGGTACTACTGTTGAACGGGAGCACGTGGGAGCCGCTGTGCGTGATCAGCGTGCCGCGCGCGATCAACCTGCTTCTTGCCGAGAAAGCCGTGATCGTGGAGGCCACCGGGCACTGCCTGCGCACCATCCGCGCGGAGTTCCCGATTCCCTCCGTGATCGTCCTGACCCGCTACATCAACGTGCCACGCCGCAACGCCAGTTGGAGCCGCAAGGGCGTGCTGGCCCGGGATGGCTACACCTGCATCTACTGCGGGGCCCAGCCCGGCGCATCCGTGCGCGGGCAGGTGCTCAGCCGCCAGGATTTCACCATCGATCACATCCTGCCCCGCTCCCGCGGCGGCAAGGATACCTGGACGAACACCGCCTGCGCCTGCTATGCCTGCAACCACCGCAAGGGCGGCCGCACCGAAAGCGAAGCCGGGATGAAGCTCCGCTGGGAGCCGAAGATTCCGCGCACCAACTATCTTGTGATCAGCCTGGGTCATGGGCCTGAAGTGTGGAAGAAGTACATCGAGGTCAGGGTACCGCGCAGCGCAGACAGCAGCGGAGCCGGGTAGCGTAGCGCCCGGCTCCGTATTTCTGTGCCAGTTACTCGCCTAGTGGTGGTGAATGCGGCGTGGATCGTTGTCCAGCTTGCCCCCCAGGTAGGCTGCCAGCGCCGCGTCAATGGTTGTTTCCCGGGTCAGGAACACTTCCAGCCCCATATTCCGGGCGTGGGCAATCGCCGGGCTGCCGATCCCGCGCACGACCATCACGTCGCAGTCCTGCATGGACGTAAACTTGCTGGTGTGGTCGCGGTCGTGGTGGCCGCTGTCATTCGCATGGGTGTGGCCGTGTTGATGATCATGCAGCTCCACAAGCCCATGATCGTGACCATGCTCATGATCGTGCTCATGATCATCACTGTGGGCTTCTTTGGTGCGCAATTCGCGGGCCGCTTCCTTGCCATCCTCAACCGTCACCACAACCACATGCGGCGCCCGCCCGAAATGCGAGCTGATCGTCTGCAGATCATCCGCCACAAATGCAATCTTCATGGGTTACTCCTCCGCTCCAGTGAATTGCTTCGATGGTACGCAACTGCCGGGCCAGTATACCATACCGACCTGCGCTTACTCCACCTCCAGGCACACCAGAGCCTCGTAAGTCTCGCGCGCTCGGATGATGCGCCAGGTGTCGCCCTCCACCAGCGCTTCCGCCGCGCGCGGCCGCCCGTTGTAGGTGGAGGCCATCGTCATCCCGTAGGCCCCCGCCACGCCGATCGCCACCCGTTCCCCGGCGGCCAGCGGCGGCAGCGCCGCCTCCGGATGCAGCACGTCCGAGCTTTCGCAGATCGGTCCAACCACCTGCACCGCGCTGACCGAACCGCGCCCGCCGCGCAGCGGCCAGATCGGGTGCCGGGCTTCGTAGAGCGCCGGGCGAATCAGATCGGTCATCCCGGCGTCCAGCACCAGCGTCGCCCCGCCCCGCTTGACGTACTGCACCTCCGCCAGCAGGACCCCCGCCTCCGCCATCAGGAAGCGCCCCGGCTCGAAGGCGACTTCCACCCCCTGCCCGGCCAGAACCGGGATCAGCGCCTCCGCGAAGACCTCCACCGCCACGACGGTCTGCCCGTCATAGGCCACCGGGAAGCCGCCACCGAGGTTGATGTGGCTCAGGCCGAACTCGTGGGCCATGGCCAGGGCCAGCCGCGCCGCCGCCGCGCTTTCGTCCGGGCGGCCAAGCTGGGAGCCGATGTGCAGGTGCAGCCCGTCGATCTTCAGGTGCGGGTAGCGTCGTCGCGCTTCCAGCAGGGCCCGCGCTTCCTCGACCGGGATACCGAATTTGGCCCCTTCGTGCCCGGTAGCGATGTGGCGGTGGGTAGCCGCCTGTAGCGCCGGGTTGACGCGCAGCGCCACCCGCGCCCGGATGCCCGCCTCCGCCGCCAGGTCGTCCACCCGCTGCAATTCGTCCGGATTCTCGACGTTGATCCAGCCGATGCCGCGCTCCAGGGCATAGCGGATCTCGGCCCGGGTCTTGCCGACCCCGGCAAAGACCACGTCTTCCGGCGCGCACCCGGCCCGCAGCGCCAGGAAGATCTCGCCGGCGCTGACGGCATCGCAGCCACAGCCTGCCGCCACCACCGCCCGGACGAGCGTCCCGTTGGCATTGGCCTTCAGGCTGTAATGAAAGGCCGGGGCCAGCGGCGCGAAGGCCGCCTGCAGCCGGTCTAGCTGCGCCAGCAGGCGGCGCAGGCTGTACACGTAGACCGGCGTCCCGGTTGCGTCCGCGATGGCGTCCAGCGCCACGCCGTCCATGTGCAGCCGTCCGTCCCGGTAAGCGAATGTCTGGTCAGGCATACGATCATCCCCTCAAAGCGCGCCAATCCGGCGGGAATTGTACCGTCCCGCTCCGGCCAGCCGCAAAAGCCCGCTACCGGCGCCAGGATGTGCCGATCGCACCGTAACCCCTGCCCTGCCGGCTGCGTACACTACTCTCAGAAGTCGAGCACCGTTCCGGATCAGGTATCCCGGCGGTTTGAGGGGGAAAAGATGGCTCCAATCATTCAGATCAAGGATTTGAAGAAGCAGTACAACCCGCCGGACGGCCCGCTGGCCGTCAAGGATGTCGACCTGGAGATCGAAGCCGGCGAGGTCTACAGCTTGTTGGGCCCCAACGGCGCAGGCAAGACGACCACGATCTCCATGATCAGCGGGCTGCTGGCGCCCACCAGCGGCGAAGCGTTCATCGCTGGCCACAGCATCATCAGCACGCCGATGGAAGCCAAAAAGCAGATCGGCGTGGTGCCGCAGGAAATTGCGCTTTACCCGCGCCTGACCGCCCGCCAGAACCTGCGCTTCTTCGGCCAGCTCTACGGGCTGGAGGGCAAGACACTCGCCAGCAGCATCGAGGAAGTGCTGGAATTCATCGACCTGCGTGACCGGGCCGACGAAAAGATCGAGACGTACTCCGGCGGCATGAAGCGTCGCGTCAACATCGGCGTAGGGCTGCTCCACAAGCCGAAGATCATCTACATGGACGAACCGACCGTCGGCATCGACCCGCAGAGCCGCCGCCGCATCCTGGACGCCGTGCGCGAGCTTAAGCAGCAGCGCGGCATGACCGTCCTGTATACCACCCACTACATGGAAGAAGCCCAGGAGATCAGCGACCGGGTGGGCATTATCGACAACGGTGTGATCATCGCCCAGGGAACCACCGGCGAGCTGATCCAGATGATCGGCGAGCTGGACCAGATCGTCCTGCGCGTCGACGATCAGCGCGTCCCGCCGACCCTGCTGGACGCCATCGGTGCGGTTGAAGGCGTCACCGGCGTGATCCAGCAGGACGGCGAACTGACCGTCCGCGCCGGGCGCGGCCGCAAAGCCCTTCCCGACCTGATCACGCTGGCCAACAACGCGGGCGTGCACATCAGCTCGGTCAGGGTTCAGGAGCCGGACCTGGAAGCCGTGTTCCTGCACCTCACCGGCCGGGCGCTGCGGGAGTGATGGCCATGCGCAAACTGTGGGCAATCGTCTGGAAAGAGAATTTCGAGCGTTTCACAGACCGGGCGGGCATGCTCTATATGTTCGTGGTGCCGCTGGCCATGTCTGTGATCATGGGCCTGGCGTTCTCCGGCATGGGCGGCGCGGCGGATGTGACCGTCCTGGACATCCCGGTCGGGATCGTCAACCTGGATGCGGGCGGCGGGCAGGCGGCCCTGGGCGAGATCTTCGCCCGGGCATTCGTGCCGGACGACCCGGCCAATCCTGATCCCGACAACGCCCTGCACAGTCTGTTTGATGCGCGGGAGATCGCGGACGAGGCCGAAGCCCGCGCCCTGGTGGACAGCGGCGAACTGACCGCCGCCCTGATCATCCCGTCGGACTTCTCCGCCAGCCTGACTCCGGGCCAGGCGGCCTTCACCGCGGCCGCCACCGGCGACGAGCCGGTGGCGCTGGTCGGCCAGACGGAGCTGACGCTCTACTACAGCCCGCGCTCCACCATCGGCTGGACGATCTTCCGGGACGTGGTGCAACGCATCGCGGACGGGATCGCCACCAGCAACATCGCAGTCAGCGCCACCGTCAGCGGCCTGATCGAGTCCATCCCCAGCCACCCGCTGCTGGGCCTGCAGCTCGCTTCCGGCGGCTTGAACGAGACGTTCACGGAGATCGCGCTGGCCGCCAGCCAGCCGGACGCCAACCCGATCCGCATCCGCCAGGTGGACATGCAGGGCCAGACCCAGGATGTGTTCGATCCGCTGGCCTACTTCTCGCCGGGGTTCGCGATCTTCTTCGTGGGCTTCACCGTCACCATCGGCAGCGCCTCGATCCTGCGCGAGCAGCGCCTGTGGACGCTGCAGCGCATGATCACCACGCCCACGCCGCGCGTCCTGATCCTGGCCGGCAAGCTGCTGGGCACCTATGCGGGCGGCCTGCTGCAGATGCTCATCCTGATCGCCGCGATGGCCCTGATCGGCATCCTGCTGCAGGGGCCGGGCACCAACATCTGGGGCAGCGACCTGCCCGGCGTGCTGGCGCTCACCCTGGCGACGGTGGGGGCCGCGACCGGCGTCGGCATCGCCATCGCCAGCTTCGCGCGCTCGGAGGAGCAGGCCGGCAACCTGGCGGCCTTCATCATGTTCGTGATGGGCCTGGCGGGAGGGGTGTTCTTCCCCACGCTGAGCCTGCCGGATTTCCTGCAGTTCCTGCCGCGCCTCACCTTCCACTTCTGGGGGGTAAGCGGTTACACGGCACTCTCCCGCGGGGGGGCACTGGCGGACGTCCTGCCCAACATCGCCATGCTGCTCGTCATCGGCGCGATCTTCTTCGTGATCGGGCTGATCCAGTTCAACCGCCGCGTTGATCTCTAAGGGGGGAGAGCCATGCGCACGATGCTAATCATTGCCCTGAACGACCTGCGCCTGTTCTTCAAGGATCGCAGCAACTGGTTCTTCGTCTTCCTGATGCCGGTCATCTTCATCCTGGTCATCGGCAGCGTGTTCAACGGCGGCGAGGGCAGCACACCGCGCATCCCGATCGACGTGATCGATCAGGACGGCAGTCCGGCATCAGCGGCGCTGATTGACGCCCTGCTGACCGCTAACCCGAGCGTGATTGTGTGCCCGTACGCCGCCACCGGCGCGCCGGATGCGCCGGACTGCGGCCTGGCCGCCGATGAAGCGCTCACCGTTCCCCTGGCCGCCGAGCGGCTGGAAGCGGGTACCGTCTTCGCCACGCTCACCATCCCGGCCGGGTATGGCGCCGCGCTGGCAGCCGGCCAGCCCGCGGAGATCGCCTTCCAGGCGGACCCAACCCTGAGCGCGCCGGGCATCGCCCGCCAGACGGTCCAGGCCGTGATCACGCGCCTGGGCGGGGCAAC